>NZ_JBHYVB010000025.1:65376-73057 GCF_042750115.1 Streptomyces sp. NPDC059455 | reverse complement strand
TCCCCCCCCGCCCCGCCCCGGACCCGGGCCCACCCGGGGGTTGCCCCGGGCGGGGGGGGGGGTCCCCCCCGCGTCCCCGGGCCCCCGCGGGAGCGGTGGCCCTCCCGGCCGGACAAGCCCCGAGCCCGATGGGCAGATGTGCCCACGCGGAGCGGACGCGCTCAGGCAACCGCTCCGTGCGCGCCCGGACCGTCAGGCCGACCGCAACCGATGAGTTTCGCCGTGGTCCGGAGTCATGGACAGGCACCGGGCGAAGAAGCGAGACCGCGAGGCGGGAGTGCCATGAGGATCGTCGTTATCAGCCACGTCACCCTGGACGGTGTCATGCAAGGGCCCGGCCGGGCCGATGAGGACACTCGTGGCGGGTTCGCCCTTGGTGGCTGGGCCGCAGAGCGGGCCGGGGACGAGGCCGTCGGGAGGGCGTGGGGGCCGCGGCTGGGCGCGAGCAGTGGGTATCTCCTGGGGCGCCGCACGTACCAGGAGGTGCTGGGCCACTGGAACACCCAGGACAGCCCGTTCCGCGACGCCCTCAACGACGCCCCCAAGTACGTCGCGTCCAACACCCTGGCCGAGCCCCTCCCCTGGCCCAATTCCACGCTGCTCAGCGGCGACATCCCCGCGGCGGTCGCCGAGCTCAAGCGGACCCCGGGCGACGACCTGCACATCATGGGCAGCGGCGCGTTGATCCAGTCACTTTCCCCGCTGGGCCTCATCGACGAATATCTGCTCTGCGTCCACCCGCTCGTCCTGGGCGCCGGGCGCCGCCTGTTCGCCGACGGCTTCGGTCCCATCGCGTTCGGTCTCGCCGACGCGACCCCGACGGCCGCCGGCGTCATCATCGCCACCTATCGGCCCCTCGGGGGGTAGAACACGGGTCCTCCGGGTCAGGAGCACGGCGAGCGACCGTGCGGTGATCACCACGGTGGAGGCCAGGGCGGCCGCGGCCGACCAGATGACGAGGGCGGGCCAGATGTAGATGAGCTGGGCCAGGGTTCCCGCACGGTTCATGAACAGGCCGATCAGGTCGGTGAGTTGGGCGAACAAGACGATCGGGACGGCGCAGGGCAGCATGCGCGAGCCCACTCGCCACAGCGGCCGGTCCGCGGTGCGCCGCGCCCAGCGGCGTGCCCGAACGGCCCCGAGCACGCCCAGCGCGATCGCCAGCAGGGTCAGCGCCGCGAGGACGTAGTCGGCCTTCATCGTGAACGGAGTGCGCACCGCCGGCGGCTTGCCCTGGGCCAGGTCGACCAGTCCGTCGAGCATGACGGCGGCGTCGTCCCCGGAGATCATGCCGGTGTTGGCCACGATCGCGATTCCGGTCCGGCTGTCCGGCAGCAGCGTCTGGATGGCGTTGTGGGTCAGGAGTTCCCCGGTGTGCCGGATCTGCCGGGGCTCCTCCCCGGACGGGCTCAGGGACCAGCCCATCGCGTACTCGCGGCCCTTCGGCGGGGTGTGCATGACGTCGACGCTCCGGGCTGAGACGACGCGCCGCCCCGCCGCGGACACGCCCTGGTTGTTCTGGGCGATCAGCCACTGGGAGAGGTCGTCCGCCGTGGTGACGACGCCGTGGCCGCCGGCCGCGAACCAGCGGGGGTGGGAGCGCGGGAACAGCATGCCGTAGGCGCGGACGTAGCCCCGGGCGTGATCGGGCATGTCGTCGGTGGTGTCGACCGACTTGGTGTGGGTCATGCCCAGGGGCCGGAACACCTGGGTGGCCAGGTAGTCCGCGAAGGGCCGTCCGCTGACGGCCTCGACCAGCCGTGCGGCGACGAAGTAGTTGGGGTTGTGGTAGTTCCACTCGGTGCCCGGCCGCGCGGCGAGCCGGGCACCGCGCATGTCCGCGACCGCCTCGGTGAGTGTGTGTGCCTGGGGCCGGGTGAGGTCGGGGTAGGCGGAGTCGGCCATGCCCGATGTCTGGTTCAGCAGCTGCCGTACGGTGATCTTCTCGGCCCGCCGGTCGGCCATCGTGAACTCGGGCAGATAGCGATGGGCGGGCTGGTCCAGGTCGACTCGGCCTTCCTCGACCAGCCGCATGACGGCCAGTGCGGTCATGGCCTTGGAAAGCGAGGCCACGGGCACCGGTGTCCGCGCGGTCATGGCCTTCCCGGTCGCGGTGTGCCCGTATCCGGCCGCGCGAACGACCCGGTCGCCCCGGGTGACCGCCACCACGGCGCCCGGCAGGTCGGTCCGCTCCATATAGGCGTTGACGTAGGCGTCGATGGAGGCGGCGTTCAACGTGGGGTGGGTTGGGGTGGTGGCGTGCGCGGTCGCCGGGCGACCCAACGCCGTCGAGGCGATGAGCAGGGCAACCGCCAGGCGGAAGAGACGTCTGTATCCACGGATCGGCATGGCGCTCATCCCACCGGGGGCGGGGCGGGCGGCGCATTGGTGTGCGTACGAGATCAGAGGTAGTGCGCGCACTACCGACCGGGGACGGACGGTTCGCATATCTTCTGCGGGTGCCTTCTCGAACAGCCTGGCAGGCTCTCGCTCAGCATCCGTTGGGGTTCCTGGCCTCGGCCTGGCCCTGGCGGGCCTTGGCCTATCTGCTGTCCGGGGTCGTCTTCGGCGCGATCGCCATGGTCACGCTGCTGACCATGGCCCTGGCCGGGCTGGTGTCGCTGATCGTGGGGGTGGGGGCCGTTCTCCTCCTCGCCGTGGCGCTGTCCGGCATCCTCGTCACCCGGATCGAACGCCGGCGGCTGCGGCTGGTGGACCCGGACCCGGCGCCGGACCCGCACCGGGCCCCTGAACGCCCCGGGCCGCGGGGGTGGCTGGAGACCCGGCTGCGGGAGCCCGCGACCTGGCGGGAGCTGAGCTTCACCGCGGTGTCGATGACCGCCCTGTGGTGGATGGACCTGCTCGTCCTGGCCTTCGCCCTCGCCCTGCCCGTCCTGCTCATGACGTCGCCGATGGATGACCCCGGCGCCTGGCCGTGGCTGGTCATCGGCCTGTGCCTGCTGCCGGCGGCGCCGTACACCATCACCGCCTGGGCCGGCGCCCGTGCCGCGCTGACCCGCCTGATCCTGGCGCCGCGCGACGGCGAACTGGGCCGGGAGCTCACCGAGGTCCGGGCCTCCCGGGCGCGTCTGGTGGACGCCTTCGACGCGGAGCGCCGACGGATCGAGCGGGATCTGCACGACGGCGCCCAGCAGCGGCTGGTCTCCATCAACGTCATGCTCGGCCTGGCCGGTCTGGACGCGGAGCCGGGCTCGCCGGTGGCCCGGCAGCTCGCGCTGGCCCAGGGTGAAGTCACCCTCGCCGTCAACGAGTTGCGTGAGCTCAGCCGGGGTGTGCACCCCAAGGCCCTCACCGACCATGGGCTCGCCGCGGCCGTCGGCAACCTCACCACCCGCTCCGCCCTGCCGGTCACCGTCGACATCCGGCTTCCGTACCGCTTGCCCGCGACCGTGGAGAGCACGGGGTACTTCGTCGTCGCCGAGGCCCTGGCCAACGCCACCAAGCACAGCCGGGCCACCCGGGCCGAGGTCCACGCCAGGCTGGACGCGGATGTCCTGACGCTGTCGGTCCGGGACAACGGCGTCGGCGGGGCGGACCCGGCCGCGGGCACCGGTCTTGTCGGCCTGGCCGACCGCGTCGCCGCGGCGGACGGCAGACTGCGGATATCCAGCCCGGCGGGCGGCCCTACACTGCTGCGCGTGGAGCTCCCGTGCCGCTGAACATCGTGCTCGCCGAAGACTCACCGCTGTTGCGGGACGGCCTGGTCAGCGTGCTCACCCGCTTCGGCCACCGGGTGTCGGCGGCCGTCGGCGACGCCGACGCGCTGATCGCCGCGGCCCATGAGCACGCCCCCGACATCGTCATCACCGATGTGCGGATGCCACCGGGCAACGCCGACGACGGCCTCCGCGCCGCGGTCGCGCTGCGCGGCCACCGCGCCGGCCTGCCCATTCTGGTGCTCAGCCAGTACATCGAGCAGTCCTACGCCACCCACCTGCTCGACCTGGGCAGCGAGAGCGGCATCGGCTATCTGCTCAAGGACCGGGTCAGCGCCGTCACCCACTTCGCGAGCGCGGTCGAGCAGGTGGCCGCCGGGGCGACGGTCATGGACTCCGAGGTGGTGCGCCAGCTCCTGCGCCGACGGCAGGACCCCCTGCGGCGGCTCACGCCCCGGGAGCGCGAGGTCCTCTCCCTCATGGCCGAGGGACGCTCCAATGCCGAGATCGCCCGCGGCCTCTATGTCACCGAGGCCGCGGTCAACAAGCATGTCAGCTCGATCCTCCAGAAGCTCGACCTCCGTCTGGACGGCCACGGTCACCGGCGCGTCCTCGCGGTGCTCACCTACCTGCGCGCCTGACCGTCCGATGCCCCGGCGTCGAGGAGCAGCTTCGCGGCCACCGTCGTCCCGTCGGTGGGCATCGTGCCCGCCACGGCCCTCGCCCGCGCCCGGGTCTCGGGGGTCAGGGCCGTTTTCAGCGCGGCCGACAGGGAGTCGAGGGTCGGGGCCGGACCGTCGTGTGCCGCGCCGATGCCCAACTCGGCCACCCGGGCGGCCCAGTGCGGCTGGTCCGCGATCTGGGGGACCACCACCTGAGGCGCGCCGGCCTTGGCGGCTGTCGTCGTGGTGCCCGCGCCACCGTGGTGGACGACGGCGGCCACCCGGCCGAACAGCGCCTGATGGTTGACCTCGCCGATGGCGAAGCAGTCGTCCCGGTCGTCGATCGGGGCCAGTTCGGCCCAGCCGCGGGCGAGGAGGACACGGTGGCCCTGCGCGCGGACCGCCTCGACGGCCACCCGGGCGAGGTCGGTCGAGGTGTGCATGGCCATGCTGCCGAAGCCCACGTACACCGGCGGTTCACCGGCGTCCAGGAACGCCTCCAGCTCATCCGGGAGCGGACGTTCGTCCGGCAGGATCCACGCCCCGGTCTGTACGAGGTCGAGTTCCGTCATGTCCTGCCACGGGCCCAGGACCGGGTCCGCCGCCAGCAACGCCCGGTCGGTGAAGACGTAGTCGCGGACGTTGTCCACCGGCGGCAGGCCGATCGCCGCCCGGTGGCGGTTCTCCGCCTCGCCGTACAGTTCGTTCACACGCTGGGCGTCCTGCTCCCACAGCACCTTGAGGTCGGTCTCCTCCGGGGGCGACGGCGTGCCGGGCCGCCTTCCCGGACGGAAGTGCCGCGAGGGCAGTCCGAACGGATGGAAGCACGCGAACACATAGCGGATGCCCAGCTTCTCGGCCACCGAGCGGGCGCCGGCCGGCATCAGGCCGGTCGCGAGGAGTACGTCGCATCCCTCGGCCGCCGCGGCGAGCGTGTCGAACCGCGCGGCGACCAGCTCGGGCGCGAGCCAGAACGCGTCCCGCGCCGACGGCGGCCGCTCGCCGGTCACCACCGAGCGCACCGTCGGGCCGAGCGGCACCAGCTCCACACCGACACCGGCCAGCAGCGCCGCGAACTCCTCGTCCGGCGGCGCGCACACCCGCGCCTCCGCGCCGAGTTCCCGCAACCGCACCGCGAGTCCCGCCAGCGGTTCGACGTCCCCGCGCGACCCCCATGACGACAACACCACACGCATATCGCAAACCCCCGTTTCCCCAGGTCCTGGCATCGGCCGCCCATCCTGAGGCACACCCCGGGTCTTGCCGCAAGCCCCCCGGTGCGCTATAGGTTGATAGTGGCAGGGAGGAGTACCTCCCTGCCTTCGCTGTTTCGTCGGGCCAGGTCCGTCAGCCCAGGCTCGTCGGGCCAGGTCCGTCAGCCCAGGCTCGTCGGGCCAGGTCCGTCAGCCCAGGCTCGTCGGGACAGATCCGTCAGCCCGGATTCGTCAGCCCGGGGTCGTCAGTCCAGGTCCGCCAGATCGAGCCCGCTCAGCCGCTCGGGGTCGGCCAGGATGTCGACCGCCACGATCCTGCCGTCCGCGACCGTGAAGGCCAGCACCGAGTACGGCCGCCCCTCCCGCGAACTGACCACGCCCACGGCCCCGTTGACGAGCGCGGGCCGGGCGTGGAGGCCCGGTCCGCTGAGGCGGGAGAAGGTGAGCGCCTGGTCCGCCACGGCGGCGGCGCCGTGCACCTCGCGCGGGGCGCGGGCGGGCGCGGCGCCGTAGTCGGCGCGCAGCACCACATCCGGGTCGAGTACGGCGATCAGCCCCTCGAAGTCGCCGTCGCGCGCGGCGGCGAGGAAGGCGCCCACGACCTCGCGCTGCCGGGCGAGGTCCGCGTCGGGGACCGGGGCCGCTCCGCGCACCCGGCGGCGGGCGCGGCTGGCGAGCTGACGGGCGGCGGCCGGGGTGCGGTCGACGATGGGGGCGATCTCGTCGAACGGCACGGCGAACAGATCGTGCAGTACGAAGGCCAGCCGCTCGGCGGGGGCCAGCGTCTCCAGGACGACCAGCAGGGCGAGGCCGACGGAGTCGGCGAGCAGGGCCTGGTCCTCGGGGCCGGGCCCGCTCGCACGGCTGATGACCGGGTCCGGGAGGCGCACGCCCAGGGGCTCCTCGCGCCGGGCGGTGCGCGAGCGCAGCATGTCCAGGCAGACCCGGCCGACGACGGTGGTCAGCCAGCCGCCCAGGTTCTCCACCGCGCCGGTGTCGGAGCGGCTGAGCCTCAGCCATGCCTCCTGGACGGCGTCGTCCGCCTCGCTCAGCGAGCCGAGCATGCGGTAGGCCACCGCGCGCAGATGGCCGCGGTGGGCCTCGAAGCCCTCCGCCAGAAGGTGGTTCTCGTTCATCGGTCATATCCCCTTGTCCGGACCGCACCGTCGCAGGCCACACCGTGCTGACGGATGGGCCGGGCGCGATGTGACAGAGGGGCGGGACGGACCGTGCACCCGTCCAGTCCCTTGACGCGCTGCGATCACATCATTACACAAGTTGGGAGCGCTCCCATGCCTCCCACTCCCCAGGAGGGTCCCTCATGTCCCTGCCCCTGTTACGCCGTCCGCGCGGTGCGCGGGCCGCCACCGCGCTGCTCACCGGTGCGCTGCTGCTGATCGCGGCCCAGTCCGCGCCGGCCGGAGCGGACTCCCCCGCCGCGCCCTCGGCCTCCGCCGCGCCCTCCGCCGTCCAGGTCAATCAGCTGGGGTATCTGCCGGACGGCCCCAAACGCGCCACCGTCGTCAGCGCGAGCACCACCGCCCTGCCCTGGCAGCTGCGCGACGCGGCGGGGCGGACGGCCGCCTCGGGCACCACCACCGTACGGGGCGCGGACGCCGCCTCCGGGCAGTCGGCGCATCTGGTGGACTTCTCCTCGTACCAGGGGACGGGCACCGGCTACACGCTCACCGTGGACGGGCGGACCAGCCACCCCTTCGACCTCCGCGCGAACCTCTACGACGGGCTGCGCGCGGACGCGATGTCCTTCTTCTACCAGCAGCGCAGCGGCATCCCCATCGAGGCGTCGCTCACCGGCGCCGACTACGCGCGCCCGGCGGGCCATCTGGGCGTCGCCCCCAACCGGGGCGACACCGCGGTGCCCTGCGTCAGCGGGGTGTGCGACTACACCCGGGATGTGCGCGGCGGCTGGTACGACGCCGGTGACCAGGGCAAATACGTGGTCAACGGCGGTCTCGCGGTCTGGCAGCTGGTCAACTCCTTCGAGCGCGCGAAGCGTACGGGGCACGCGGCCGCGCTCGGGGGGGGGCCCGCGGGCGGGCCCCCCCGCGGGGCCGGGGGCCCCCCGCTGTTAGAGAGCGCTGTGATTATAAAAAAAACACACCCCCAC
>NZ_JBHYVB010000025.1:64112-65366 GCF_042750115.1 Streptomyces sp. NPDC059455 | reverse complement strand
CCGGTGCCCCGCTCAACAACGTGCACACCCGCGGACTCGCGGTCTGGCAGCTGGTCACCCCCTACGAGCGCGCGAAGCGTTCGGGCCCGGCGGCCGCCACCGGGGATGCCACGCTGCGCGTCCCCGAGCGCGGCAACGGGATCCCCGATGTGCTCGACGAGGCGCGCTGGGAGCTGGAGTTCCTGATGCGCATGCAGATCCCGGAGGGCAAGCCGCGGGCGGGCATGGCCTTCCACAAGGTCCATGACGCCGCCTGGACCGGGCTGCCCACCCGGCCGGAGCAGGACGCCGAGCCGCGTGAGCTGCACGCGCCGTCCACCGCCGCCACCCTCAACCTGGCCGCCGCGGCGGCGCAGTGCGCCCGGGTCTACGCCCCGTACGACGCCGCCTTCGCCGCCCGCTGCCTGGACTCCGCGCGCCGCGCCTGGGCCGCCGCGCGGGCGAACCCCGGTGTGCTCGCACCGGCATCCGACTCCACCGGCGGCGGGGCGTACGACGACAGCGAGGTGGGCGACGAGTTCTACTGGGCGGCGGCGGAGCTGTACGCGACCACCGGGGAGGCGCGGTACCGGGACGCGGTCACCTCCTCGCCGTACCACACCGCGAGCGATGTGTTCGCCCCGGCCGGCTTCAGCTGGCAGGACACCGGGCCCCTCGGCCGGATCGTCCTGGCCACCGTCCCCAACGGCCTGCCCGCCACCGACCTCGCCCGCGTCCGCGCCTCCGTGGTGTCCGCGGCCGACGCCCGCTTGAGCACGATGGCCGGTCAGGGCTACGCGGTGCCGCTTCCGGCGGACGGCTACGTATGGGGCTCCAACGGCCAGGTGGCCAACAACGGGACCGTCCTGGCCGTCGCCTACGAACTCACCAAACAACGGCGGTACCGCACCGGGGCGCTGGAGACACTGGACTATCTGCTCGGCCGGAACGCGCTCGGCCAGTCGTACGTCACCGGTTACGGCGAGCGCGCCTCGCAGAACCAGCACCACCGCTTCTGGGCGCACCAGTACGACGCCTCGCTGCCGAACCCGCCCGCCGGATCGATCGCGGGCGGCGCGAACTCGGGGCTGCAGGATCCGGTGGCGCAGGAGAAGCTCCCCGGGTGCGCGCCCGCGGCGTGCTACATCGACGACATCGGCTCGTACTCCACGAATGAGGTGGCGATCAACTGGAACGCGCCGCTGGCGTGGCTGGCCGCGTTCGCCGCGGAACGCGGCTGACCGGGCGGGCGAGGGGCCTCCCGGCCCCTCGCAC
>NZ_JBHYVB010000025.1:35749-64102 GCF_042750115.1 Streptomyces sp. NPDC059455 | reverse complement strand
TGTCCTTTTTTGTGGGCTGTAACAGGTGGCGCGGCCGGGGGGGGGCGGGGGGCGCGGGCGCGCGGGCCCGGCCGGGCCGGGGGGGGGGCGGCCCCGCCCGCCCCCCCCCACCACCCCCTTCGCCCCACCCCCTTCGCCTCACCTCACCGGGGCAGCTGGGCCTCGATCGCGGCGACGACATCGTCCGCCTCCGGCTCGGTCCGCGGCCGGAACCGGCCCACGACCTCACCGTCCGGCGAGATCAGGAACTTCTCGAAGTTCCACTGCACATCCCCCGCCTCGCCCTGCGCGTCCGGCGTTCCCGTCAGCTCGGCGTAGAGCGGATGCCGCTGCTCGCCGTTGACATCGATCTTCTCCAGCAGCGGGAAGGACACCCCGTAGGTCGTCGAGCAGAACGTCTGGATCTCCTCGCTCGTCCCCGGCTCCTGCCCCGCGAACTGGTTGCACGGAACCCCCAGCACGGTGAACCCGCGCCCGGCATAGCGCTGCTGCAGCCGCTCGAGCCCCTCGTACTGCGGGGTCAGACCGCACTTGGACGCCACATTGACCACCAGCAGCGCCGCACCTCGATGCTCACCGAGCGAGGTCGGCTCGCCGGTGAGGGTGCGCAGGGGGATGTCGTACAGGCCCATGAGATCTACCGCCTTCGTCGTTCGGTGGGTGAGCCCAATCTATGGGGGTCCCAGTAGTTCTCGCCGAAGAACCAGCCTAAGCAACACCACCTCCTGCTGGCGATCGCCGCCGACGATGGCACCGCCGCGCACCGCGTGTTGACCGCGGCCGGGCTCGGGCGGCAGACGATCAGGAACGCGCTGGACCGGGAGTTCGAGCACAGCCTGAACGCGGTCGGGGTGTCCCTGGCCTCCTTCGGCCTCCCGAAGCCGAGCCGGGCCCCCAAGCGCCCACCGAAGGTCGGCGCCTCCGCCAGGCTCGCGCTCGAACGCGGCTTCGCCGCGTTCACCGGCAAGAAGGACCTGCGCCCCACGCATCTGCCGCTCGGCATCCTGGACACCGGGATCGGCACCGTACCCCGCGCGCTCACGCTGGCCGGTATCGATCGGGCGGACCTGAGGGCACGTGCCCGGGAGACGCTCGCCTGCGGCAACTGGTGAATCGGGCCCTCCGATTCGCTTGCCCGCACGGCCCGGCCGACCACGGCTGAACCGCCCCTTCCTCCGACGCGGTCAAGCTGTCCGGCTTCGCGCGCGGTGCGATCCGGTCATCCGGTTTCTCCGGCGAAGAGAGGTCATCTCATGACGACGAGCGAGACGGTCGTGCTCGACGTCGACGGGCTGCGCATGCGCTACGGCTCGGTCGACGTCCTGCACGCCGTCACCTTCCAGGTCCGCCACGGCGAGGTGCTCGCCCTACTGGGGCCGAACGGCGCGGGCAAGACCACCACGATCGAGATCCTGGAAGGTTTCCGGGCGCGGTCGGCCGGCCGGGTCGAGGTGCTCGGCGCCGATCCAGCCCACGGCGACGAGCGGTGGCGGGCGCGGGTGGGGGTCGTCCTACAGTCCTGGCGGGACCACGGGAAATGGAGGGTGCGCGAACTACTCGCCCATCTGGGTTCCCACTACGCCGACTACTCCACCGAGCGGATCACCCGGCCCTGGGCCGCAGATGCCCTCATTGCGGCCGTCGGCCTGACCGAGCACGCGAACAAGAAGATCAGGATGCTCTCCGGCGGTCAGCGGCGCCGACTGGATGTGGCGATCGGCCCCTCAACCGTGGCCGGATCGTCGCCGACGGCACGGCAGCGGAACTCGCCCAGCAGATCGCGGGTGAAGACCAGGTGCGCTGGACCCGCGACGAGCAGCGCTTCCGCCACTCGACCACCGAGTCGACCGCGTTCGCCTTCGACCTGTTCCAGCAGTACGGCTCGGCGATCGAGAACCTCGAAGAAGAGGTGGCTCGATGAATCCAACGGCGACGGCGCTCCGGGCCGGCTGGTCCCGCGGCCTGATCGAGCTGCGGCAGACGCTCACCAACGGCGGGGATCTGTTCAACCACTTCTTTTGGCCCGTGTTGATGCTGGTCACTCTGTTCTTCCTGCGGGATGTGACCTTCGAACAGAGCGGATTTATGCTCGGTGCCCTCGCACTGCCCAGCATCCTTGGCATGAACGCCGCGATGGGCATGGTCACCATGAGTCAGATCCTCACCGCCGACCGCGAGGATGGAACTCTGCTGCGTGCCAAGGCGACACCCAATGGCATGCAGGGCTACCTGGTCGGCAAGGTCGTCTCGGTGTCCGGCGGCTTGCTGGTCGACGTCGCGATCTTTCTGATCCCCGCCCTGTTCCTCATTTCCGGACTCGCGGTCGGCAGCCCGGGGCCCTGGCTGACCCTGACCTGGGTGCTGGCATTGGGCCTGGTGGCAACCCTGCCGCTCGGCGCGGTACTGGGCTCGGTGTTCACCAGCACCCGTAGTCAGGGACTTCTCACGCTCCCGATACTCGCCATGATCGCGATCTCCGGGATCTTCTACCCGATCACCGCGCTGCCGGAGTGGGTGCGGTGGATCGCCCAGGGCTTCCCGATCTACTGGCTCGGCCTCGGCATGCGCTCGGCCCTGCTGCCGGACTCGGCCGCCGCGGTCGAGATCGACGAGTCCTGGCGGCACCTCGAAACCGCGGGTGTGCTGGGCGCCTGGGCGGTGCTCGGCCTGCTCGTGGCGCCGGTCGTGTTGCGGCGAATGGCACGCCGGGAGTCCGGCTCGACGGTGGCCGAACGCCGCGAGCGCGCCCTGCGGCGGGTCGGGTGATGCCGTTGTTTTTCGGCGAGTACCGCTGAGACCCCCTGTGCGCTGACCACCGCCCCTCACTTCATCACAACTTGACCACATCTCCCACACAATCTCTTCAGCTTTCAACGAGTGCGGTTACGGTCAGCCTTCCGTGTATCAGTCAAGGGGGGCTCATGTCTCGGAATAATCACCCATCGCCCGGTGAGGGACGAAACAAGAAGAAGACGGCACTTGGCTGTGGATGTCTCAGTCTGCTGGGTCTGCTGGTCATCGGGGGGATCGGAGCGGCGTTCGACGACGGCGGCTCGTCGAAGAAGGACGACAAGCCGACCACCGTCGTCGCCAAGAGCGGCTCACCGTCGACATCACCCAGCGCCTCACCCACCCCGGCGCACACCACCTCGTCCCCGGCCGCACCGAAAACCTCCGCTCCGACCGTGGTGAAGGTGAAGCTGCCCGACTTCACCGGCCGGGGCCTGCAGGACGCCCAGGACGCGGCGCAGGAGTTGGGGCTCTACCGTCTGCGCAGCCACGACCTGACCGGGCGCGGCCGATTTCAGGTCTGGGACCGCAACTGGCGGGTGTGCTCACAGGACCCCAGCCCAGGCCGCGTCGACGAGGACAGCACGATCACCTTCAACGTGGTGAAGGACGACGAATCGTGCTCCTACCGGGCCGACGCCTCGACGGGCGGTACCGATGCTGAGGACGACTCGTCCTCATCGACCAGCGGTGGCAGCGCATCATCCGGCGGCACGTCATCCGGCGGATCGTCCTCGTCGAGCTCCGGGGGCGGCGGATCGTCATCCGGCGGGTCGGCATCCGGCGGGTCTTCCGGCGGGTCTTCCGGCGGGTCGTCGTCCAGCAGCACGGGCGGATCGAGCAGCGGGGCCACGGCACTCTGCAACGACGGCACCTACTCCTACGCCGCCCATCACCAGGGCGCGTGCTCGCATCACGGTGGTGTCGCCGTCTTCTACCGGTGATCTGACACGGCGATGAGGGCGGGCCGCAGGGCCCGCCACCCCGTGCGGTAGGCGGCGCGTTCTCCGGAAGACGTCATGTGCCGATCGTGCCGCACGAGCCTTCAGGCCCCGGACCCCCGCGGAGCGCACGCTGGACTCATCGCCTCAACCAGCGAAGGAACCACAGGAATGACCGAGCACGCCTCGAGCGCACCGATGAACCTCGACGAGACGGAAACGGTCCGCCTGGCCGTTTACCACGGGTTCGCGCGTACCGGACAGGCTCCGGGCTTGCCGGGACTCGCCGCGCTCACCGGACTCGCTCCCGACCGGGTACGCCAGGAACTGCGCACCCTTCATGACAGCCATGATCTGGTCCTGGACCCTCAGGACAACGACCGGGTCGTGATGGCCCACCCCTTCGCCTCCGTGCCGCTCGGCTTCTCCGTCATGGGGACGCGCACCCTGTGGTGGGGCGGCTGCGCCTGGGACTCGTTCGCCATGCCCCACCTGCTCCGGGACGAGCCTGACGTCCTGGTCGCCACCCGCTGTCCGGCCTGCGACACCCCGCACGCCTGGGTGGTCGGCCGGGAGGCACCCCCGCAGGGCGGCCAGGTGGCCCATTTCCTCATCCCTATGAGCCGGGCCTGGGACGATGTCGTGCACACCTGCGGCAACCAGCGCCTGTTCTGCTCCACCGACTGCGTCGACACCTAACTGCGCGAGACGGGCCAGGAGCGTGGCTATGTCATGGATCTGGCCACCCTGTGGCGCTTCGCCAGTGACTGGTACTCCGGACGGCTGGAGCCGGGCTACACCCGCCGCGACCCCGCCGCCGCCAGCGCCTACTTCGCCGAGGTCGGCCTGCACGGCCCCTTCTGGGGCTTGCCCGACTGACCGGATGCCCTCCGTCCGGCGCTCAGGGTGCCCCCGTGCCCGGCCAAGCCCGCGGGTGCGGTACGCGCAGCGTCTCGGCCGCCACCGGAGTGTGGTCCGCGGCGGCGTGGAGGCGGCCGTCGCGCAGGACGACGGCACCGCTGCGGAGCATGGTCGTGACCAGTTCATGGGCGAGGGCGTCGGGCGTGCGGTCCAGCAGCCGGGCGGCGTCGGTCAGCCAGGCACGCGCGTGCAGGTACGGCTCGATCGCGTCGGCCGGGATGCCGCCGCGGATCATCAGGGCGAACGCAAAGATCCGGCGGGCGCCGTACCAGAGATGTTTGCGTCTTTACCCGAAGATCGCGGGATGCGGGGGAGAATCTTCCGACCCAGGGCATCCGTGGGGAAGATTTTCCCGCGTCCCGCGGAGCAGCCGGTCTGGTGACGGCTGCCCCGCAGGAGGCGGCGGACTAGTGGGTCAGCGGCCTACTCAGGCGGCGTCGGCGTGGCGTGGTTGCGGTACATCGCCTGGATGTCGAGCTCCAGCTTGACCGTGGGGCCGACCACGGCGATGCCGCGGGCGAGCATATTGCGCCAGTTCAGGGTGTAGTCCTCCCGATGGAGTTCGGCCGTGGCGAGGGCGGCGCAGCGCAGTTCCTGTTCGTAGCCGCCGTTGACGGCGCCGAGGTACGTGGTGTCCAGGGTCACCGAGCGGCTCACGCCGTGCATCGTGAGGGGGCCCTGGAGGGTCCACTTGGGGCCGCTGCGCCAGGTGAAGCGGTTGCTGGCGAAGTGGATCTCCGGGAAGTTGGCGACGTCGAGGAAGTCGGCCGAGCGCAGGTGGGCGTCGCGGGTGTTGTTGCCGGTGTTGATGCTGGAGGCGTCGATGACGACCTCGACGCGGGAGTCCTCCATCCGCTCGGCGATGTGGATGCCGCCCCGGAAGCGGGTGAAGCGGCCGTGCACATTGGCCATGCCCACGTGGCGGGCGATGAAGCGGATCGCGGTGTGCGGCGGGTCGAAGAGCCAGGTGCCGGGCGGCGGGAGTTCGAGCTGCTGGGAGGGCTCCATCTGCACCCGGCGGGGAGGTTCGCTCTGGCCGTGGGTGATGTCGACGGTGAGGCGGTTGGGCTGCAGACCGCTTCCGGTGAGCAGCACCGTGTACTGCCCCGGCTCGAGCGTGGCGAGGAACAGTCCATGCGGATCGGTGGTGGCCCTGGCCACCGTACGGGCGGCGCCACGCGTCTCGGTGACGGTGACCTCCACGCCGCCCAGGGCCTGGCCAACGGGGTCCAGGACCTCGCAGCTGAAGGCTCCGGCACCCACGGGCAGGGCGATCTTGAGACCTGATCCGCGGTCCGGACGCTTGGTGCGCATGCGCCGGAGCAGTGCGAGGGGCATTGCAGTCATCTCACTAACGGTTTCTCTGGGGATGGGGGCGCGTCCATAATGGAGCCCCAGGGTGAGCTCCGGACGCCTGGGGGGTGGGTGTCAGCCGTGGCCGAGGATCTTGCGTAGCGCGCCGAGCAGCAACTCCCCAGCCTGCGGGGAGACTTCGGGGTGGCGGAAGCCGATGTGGTTGTCGGGGCGGACCAGCAGGGCGCCGCAGTCGCCGATTTCGCGCAGCCGGGCCCAGTCGCCGTAGGGGTCCTCGTACTCCTGGCCGGGGCCGATGGAGACGGTGGCGAGTTCGACGCCCAGTTCCTGACGGACCGCCGCGGCCGCCTCCTCCCAGCGGCCTCCGCCGATGCCGGTGAAGAGGGTGAACCGGCCGTGGCCGCCGAGGTCGAGGGTCGACAGCCGCTCACGGCCCCGGACGACCCATGCGTGCGGCAGTTTGGCGCCGGGATGGGTGGTGGGCTGGTGGTGCAGCTCCGGGTCGCGGTCGAAGCCGGGGTCGGGGGTGCCGTCGGGGACGACGGCGTCCGAGACGTACCGCTGGTTCATCTCCACGCCGTGCGCGTTGAACTCGTACACCTTGGCCGCGATGGCCTCGCGCAGCCGCTGCCGTTGCTTGGCGCCCTCGGGCGTGGCGTCCTTACGGGCGTCGACATTGCGCCACATCTGCTCGGGATCGGAGGTGGAGAGCAGATCCAGCGCCTCGAAAACCGGCGCGGTCTCACCGATGCTCCGGTTGGCGCGCTCGACGGTCTGCCGTCCCACCGGGGCTCGTTCGGCGGAGTAGGTGTCCAGCAGGGCCGGGGCGGCGGTGCCGTCGAGGACCAGCTTGAGCTTCCAGGCGAGGTTGTAGGCGTCCTGGATGGAGGTGTTGGAGCCCAGCCCGTTGGACGGCGGATGGCGGTGTACGGCGTCGCCCGCGCACAGCACCCGCCGATCGGCGTAGCTCTCGGCGTACAGATGGTTGACGGTCCACGCCGAGGTGGAGGTGATGCGCACGGGGATCGTGTCGTCGCCGAGCAGGCGGTGCACCACGGACCGCGCGAACTCCTCGGTGAGGTCCGGCGGGCCCGCGTCGAGGTCGTAGCCCCACACCACCATCCACTCGGTCCAGGGCCGCACACAGCGCACCAGGCCCGCGCCGATGCCGCCGACGGTCGCGCCGGGGGCGAGCACCCAGTAGAGCGTGGAGGGTCGATGAGCGGTCAGATGGGTCAGATCCGCCTCGAAGACGATGTTGAGGCTGCCCGCGACGCCCATCCGGCCGACCGTGGGCAGCCCGGCGTTCTCCACGACGCGGCTGCGCCCGCCGTCGGCGCCCACCAGATAGCGGGCCCGGACGCGGTAGGTGTCCCCGCGCAGCCGGTCCTCGACCAGCGCGGTCACGGCGTCGTCCGACTGCTCGTGGGAGAGGTACTCGGTGTGGAAGCGCAGCGCGGTGCCCCGGGAGACCGCGGCGTTCACCAGCACCGGCTCCATCAGATGCTGCGGCATGTCGCACATCCGGCTGGGACTGGCCAGTTCGTGCCCGGCCTGGACGAGCGGGTCATTGCCCCAGGAGCGCAGCCGTCCCAGCTCCTCGCCCGCGAGGCTGGTGCAGAAGACGGTGTTCCCCATCAGCGGCTGCGGGGTGGCCAGGGCGGTGACCTGGTCCTCGACGCCGAGGTCGCGCAGCACCTCCATGGTGCGCTGGTTGGTGATGTGCGCGCGGGGCGTGTCCGCCAGGCTTCCGTACCGGGTGACCATGACGTTGGGCACGCCGTAGGTGCTCAGGGCGAGCGCGGTCGCGGCTCCGGCGGGGCCGCTGCCCACGACCAGTACGTCGGTCTCGACGGTCTCCACTGCTGAAGGGCTCCTCTCGGTCCTCTCCCCGTGCTCTCCCCCGTGATGGCCGGTCTCGCGGCTCCACCGTGATGGCCGATCCGGCTCCACCGTGACAGCCGGTCTCTCGGTCCGATCGGTGATCGCCGGCCGACCATTGATGATCTTGTTCCAGAACCCGGACCACGAGGTGTCTCATTTCGAAACAGTGGCGACGTATACGGTGGAGGGGTTGTGACGACCACCGACGACACCCCCGCCGACCCGGTCCTCTCATCGCTGCGCCGGGCGCGGGACCGGTTCTTCAGCGGACGGCCACCGGGCGACGGAATCCCCGAGGACCTCGCCCAAGCCTGGCGGCGGGCGCGGTTCTTCGGCGTACCGCGCGATCTGGCGGCCCCGCCCAGGGTCCGGCCGCCGGTGGACTCCCCGCTGCTGGCCGCGGCGCGCCCCGTGCTGGACCGCGTGGCGCCCACGCTGAGCGGTGCGATGGGGCTGGTGCTGGTCGACTCCCGCTGCCGGGCGCTGTGGTCGGGCGGCGGGCGTTACGCGGGTACGGCCGACGGGATGGCCGGTCTCGATCTGTCGGAGAAGGCGGTCGGGCACAACAGCACCGCGCTCGCGCTGCGCACGGGGCGCCGGGCCGAGGTCCACGGCCCCGAACACTTCCTCGACCTGTGGCAGGAGGTGTCGGCGGTCAGCGTTCCGCTGTACGAGCCGACGGCGGGCCGCCCAGTCGGCACCGTCACCGTGGTGGCCCCGCTGGGCGAGGGCCGCACCGCCCACCCGGGCGCGGCGCTCGCCGAGGCCACCGCGCACGCGATCGAGACGGAGCTGCTGGGGCGGGAGCGCCCGCCGGAGCGGGTGCTGCTCGACGCGTATCTGCGGCAGCGGGCCGAGGGGGCGGCGGTGGTGGCGCTCGACGGCAGCAGCCGCCTCGTCAGCCCGGAGGCCGCGCGACTGCTGTCGCACGAGACGCTGGCACGGCTGGAGCGGCATGCCACGGCCCTCCTCAGGGACGCGGACGCGGGAGCGGCCACCGGGCCGGACACGGGACCGGCCACGGGACCGCAGGAGCACGCACCGGACGAGTTCCCCGTACCGGACGACGAGTTCCACGTACCGGACGACGAGTTCGCCGTACCGGACGACGAGATCCGCGTACCGGACGGCGCCGGGCTCACCATAAGGATGACGCGCCTGGTGCACGGGGGCGCGGTCATCGGGGCCGTGGCCACGGTGTGCACGGCGGCCCGGCGGGCGCGGTCGGCGGAGCGGCGGGGCCATGACCGGCTCCCGGGCCTCGTGGGCACGTCCCGGCCCTGGCGGCTGGCCGTCTCCCGGGCGACGGAGCTGGCGCGGGCCGTGGAGCCGCTGCTGCTGATCGGCGAGCCGGGCGTGGGCAAGACCGCGCTGGCCCGCGCCCTGCTCGGCCTGCGGGGCACGGCCGCGCCGCGGGTCGTCGACGCCGCCGAGCAGGTGCCCGGCGAGGTCCCGCGCTGGTGTCACGCGCTCGCGGAGCTCCCGGAGTCGGAGAGAGACGGCGGCGCGCCGCCGCTGCTCCTGCGCCACGCCGAGCGGCTGGGCCAGTCCGACGTGGCGGCACTGCTGTCGCTGCTGGAGGAGCGGCCCGCGGTGCCGCTGGTGGCGACCCACACCCCGGGCACGCCCACCGGACCGTGTCTGAGCCGACTGCTGGACATCCTCGCGGCCCGGTCGGTGACGCTGCCGCCGCTGCGCGAACGCGTCGAGGACATCCCGGCGCTGCTGGCGGGCCTCACCCGGAGCCCCTCCCCCGGACGTCCCCCGCTGACCTGGAGCCTGGACGCCCGCCGGGCGCTGGAGCAGCACACCTGGCCGGGCAATGTGGCCGAACTCACCCATGTCGTACGGGAGGTGGCCGAGCGCCGCCGCGCCACCGGGCCGGTGCGGCGCGAGGAGCTGCCGTACGGACTGCGGGTGCCACCGGCCACCCGTCGGCTGAGCGGTATCGAACGGGCGGAGCGCACCGCGATCCTGGAGGCGCTGCGCCGGCACGGGGACAACAAGGCGCGGGCCGCCGAGTCCCTGGGCATCGGCCGGGCCACGTTGTACCGGAAGTTGCGGACGTACGGAATGGACCAGGCGTAGCGGCGGAAACAGTCTCCAGGGGGCCGGTCACACCGGAGCCGGTCATGGGCCGCGGAGGGGGAACGGTGACGCGAGACAACAGCGCCGAGAGCGAGGCGGTCACGGGCAGGCTGCTGATTCTGGAGTACGAGCAGGTGAAGGAGGAGCAGCGGGCGCGGATCGGATTCCGCGACAATCTGCTCTACGCGACCCTGGCCGCGATGGCGGCCATCATCACCTTCTCCCTGCAGAGCCATGGGCGCCCGGAGCTGCTGTTGCTGCTGCCCCCGGCGTCGGCGCTGCTGGGCTGGGCATATCTGGTCAACGACGAGAAGATATCGGCCATCGGACGGTATGTCCGGGAGGATCTGGGGCCCCGGCTGACGGCGCTCGCCCCGGGCCGGCCACCGGTGTTCGGCTGGGAGCGGGCCCACCGCGACGACGGCCGCCGGGTCTCCCGCAAGCGGCTGCAGCTCGCGGCGGACCTGCTGCTGTTCACGGTGGCGCCGATCGCCGCGCTCATCGTGTACTGGGCGACGGAGCCGGTGCGGGCGGTGCTGCTGGCGGTGTCGGTGGTGGAGGTGGCGCTGGTCGTCGTACTGGCGGTGCAGATCGTGCTGTACGCGGATCTGCAGCGGCCGTGACGCGTCGGGACCCGTGGGGTGCGTCGGGTCCGTAAGGTATCGGCAGAGGCTGTCCTAGGGGGGATCCGTGGGCGCTGAGGGCAATGGGGGTGCGGTGTGGGCCGATGTGGTGGTTCTGACCGCGCTGGAGGTCGAGTACCGGGCGGTGCGCGCCCATCTGGAGGATCCGCGCCCGGTCCGGGCGGAGCGGGGCGCGCTGTTCGAGCTGGGTGTGTTCCGCGAGGGGTCCGGGGAGCGGACGGTCGCCATCCATATGACGGGTCCGGGGAATCCGGGTGCCGCGGTCTCGGTCGAGCGGGCGGCGGCGCTCTTCGCGCCCCGGGCGGTGCTGTTCGTGGGAGTGGCGGGCGGCGTCAAGGATGTCGCGCTGGGCGATGTGGTGGCGGCCGACGCGGTGTACGACTACGAGACCGGCAAGGACACCGAGACCGGGTTCCTGCCCCGGCAGAAGACCTATCAGTCCGCGTACGGGCTGGTGCAGCTGGCCCGGCTGGTGGCGGCGGCCGACGAATGGCAGCGCCGGATCCGCCCCGGGGACGACGCGCCACGCCCCCGTGCCCATGTGAAGCCCCTCGCGGCGGGCGGCCGGGTGGTGGCGCACCACCGCTCGGACGTCGGGCTCAGGCTCGCGGCCAGCGCGGGGGACGCGCTCGCGGTGGACATGGAGGGCTTCGGCTTCCTCGCCGGCGCGTATGCCAACCAACAGCTGGACACGCTGGTGATCCGCGGCATCTCGGACCTGCTCGGGGACAAGGGCGAGGCACACGACGAGCGCTGGCAGCCCATCGCCTCCCGGAACGCGGCCGCCTTCGCCTTCGAACTGATCGGCCGTATCCCGGTGGCGGACTCTGCGGCGCCCCGGCCGCTCGCGGCTGGTACGCGGTCCCTCAGCGCCGGTACACGGTCCCTCGGCACCGATACACGGTCCCTCGCCTCCGGTACGCCACCCGAGGGCCCCCGGCGCCGCAGGCTGACCATCCGTGACCTCGGCGTACTCGCGGACACCCTGCTGGCCGTGCCCGGCATGACCTCCCCCGCACGCTGGCAGCAGCTGCTCGACGAACTGCCCACCGTCGGCACCGCGGTGAGCCGTCAGTCGGCGAGCCGCGCGGAGGCCCTGTCCCTGCTGCGCGTCTGCGAGGCGCGGCGGGCGATCGGCGAACTGGTGGAGGTGGTCGCGGTGCTCGCGCCGGACGATCCGGCGGCCGCCGAACTCACCCGGCGCGTCGAGGAACTCGGATTGGAGTGACCCTCCTCACCCTCCCACCCCCACGGGTGAGGGCCCCGGTCCGCCCTCCCCCGCACCCGCTCCGAGCCACCCCGGGAGGGCGTCCCCGCGCGAGCTCAGCGGAACCGTCCAGGTGGGCCCCTGAGGAGGACGGCCCTCCGCCTCGCGGTCGCCGCGGGCGCGGGTTCCCCGGGCCACCGCCGGGAGGTGTCCCGGCCCCGGCGGGGCCCGCCCGGGGCGCGGGGGACGGTGCCACGGACATACTCGCCAGGGGTGTCACGAGAGGCTTGCGGGGCATACAAGTTGTCCCGGAGTCCCGGCGGGTGGCACCCGCGTATGGCAGGGTCTCCGGCGGGATCATCGGCGGCGGGGACCGGTGATGCGGCCTCGGGGGAGGGCACGGCATGGCGGCCATGGGGGAAGGTGGCCTGAAATCGGTCGGCAACCTCGTCACGGCGTTGAAGGAGTTCCGCTGTCTGACGGATCCGGATCTGCGCACGCTGTGTCTGGATCTGGTCGCCATGGAGCTGGAGATGACCAGCGTCCCCGTGCGCGCCCATCGGGTGACCGACTACTTCCTGGTGGAGCTGGCCCGCGAATGCCTGGAAAACGTGCGGATCATGCACGCGCTACGCGCGTCCCTCGCGGTGATGGCGGCGGCGGACGAGGACGCGATCAAGCGGCTCGACTCGGTCATGGAGCAGATGACGGCCCGTCCGGCGCTGCCCGAGACCGCCATCGCGAAGCTGCGGTCGCTGCTGGAGGAGCTGGAGATCGAGCAGCTGGGCCAGTTGTGCCGTACGGCGGCGGGCCCGCTGCAGGACGTCCCCGCGGTCACCGGCCCCTGGCACGCCTTCGAGGTGCTCAGCCGGATGAACGCACAGCCGGGCGGGCTGCCGCCGGGGCTCGCCCTCGTGGAGTACCTCGCGGCGGCGGCGCGTCCGCTGCAGAGGGCCGACGCGCTGCGCGAATGGGCCGATGAGCAGGCCCGGGAGCTGGGCCTGACGCCCCAGCTGCGGTCGCTGCGGCAGCAGGTGGGGCATGCCGCCCCGGCCGGTCCGGTGGACGCCTATCTGGTGATCAGGCTGCTGCCGCAGGAGGAGGCCGGGTGCTACGAGCTCTCGTCCTGGCACCAGTACGACCCCACCGGCTGGCATCCGGCCCGCGGCCCGGTCATCCAGGTCACCGCGGAGACCGCGGAGCGGGCGGTCCAGACGCTGGTGTACGAGGCCGCCGAGGAGTGGGACGACGCCCGGGCGATCCACATCGAGTTCATGCTCGGCCCGGATGACCTGAATCTGCCGGTCCACCGCTGGCGTCTGGAGCTCGACAGCGAGTCCCCCATTCCGCTGTACATGGGGGGCTATCCGGTGGTCGTCCGGAGCCTGGAGCGCAGCTGGACCAAGCGCTGGCACCGGGATTGGAAGCACCGCTGGAACCTCTTCGACCAGCAGCCCGAACGCGCCAAACACCTCGTCGTGGACGGCGAGGACCCGGACAGCCCGCGCTCCGGCGACCCCAACGCCCTGCTGGCCCGGCTCAAGGCCGATCCGCAGGTGGTCGCGCTGGTCCTGACCTCGCCCCCGGGCACCACCCCCGAGGGCACCTCGGAGGCGCTGGCCGCCTGGCGGGCCGGGATTCCGGTGGTCGCCTGGGACGGCCGCGCGACCCGGGCCCCCGGCTTCGTCCAGCAGCTGAGACAAAAACAGGCCGACGCCAGCGGGAACCTGGCACGGCTCCGCGAAGCCGTGACAGAGTTACGTCTGGACGCCCATACGATCGACTCCGCGGAGCGGGAGCATCACCTGGGGCAACATGTGGTGCTCGTTTGGGACGACCCGACCCGTCCCGTGGAACCGCAAGGGCGCATGACGGGGCCGGACGAGGGGGTGGGTGGTCGATGAGCGACGAAGAGCCTGCGCGACGCCACAACGGACGGATCCACCAGGATTCCGGTTCCGCCTCGGCCGCCCTGCCGTCCGGGATACCGCGCCCCTGGTGGATCTACCAGGGCACCGGGCGCCCGCTGCACGATGTGAGCCTGGAGGAGATCCTTCCGCCGCCGCCCCCGTGGCGCGCCTTCGGCGGGGTCTCGGCCTGCCCGGTCGAGGGCAACGGCCGGTCCGGCGCGTTATCGGACGCGGACGACGCCCCGACCGAGCCCCCGGCGCCGCCGGAGGACGAGCAGGACACCGCCCGGCGGCTGGGCGCGACTCCCCTGGGCGTGCGCTCCGACCCGGAGGAGGCCGATCTCGTCAACGCGGCGCTGATCCTCAGGCGTCCCCTTCTGGTGACCGGCCGCCCGGGCACCGGCAAGTCCACGCTGGCGTACCGCATCAGCCGGGAGCTGGGCCTGGGCCGAGTGCTGCGCTGGCCGATCACCACGCGTTCGACCCTGCGGTCCGGGCTTTACGGCTACGATGCCGTCGGCCGTGTGCACGCCGCCGCGGCCGGCCAGGCGTCGGAGGGGGACACGCACGAACCCGGACCGGAGGACATCGGCGACTTCCTCCAACTCGGGCCGCTGGGCACGGCGATGCTCCCGCACCGCCTGCCGCGCGTCCTGCTCATCGACGAATTCGACAAGAGCGATATCGATCTGCCCAATGACCTCCTCGACATCTTCGAGGCCGGCGAGTACTCCATCCCCGAGCTGGTGCGCATCCGCAGACGCCGCCCGGCCGTATCGGTCCTCACCGACGACCCGGAGCGCAGTACCGTCATCGCCTCGGGACGGGTGCGCTGCCGCGCCTTCCCCATCGTCGTCATCACCAGCAACGGCGAGCGGGAGTTCCCGCCCGCGTTCCTGCGGCGCTGTCTCCAGCTGCGGCTGCCCGACCCGGACGCGGACCGGCTCGCCGCGATCGTGGCCGCGCATCTGGGGCGGGCCGACGATCCGCGTGCGCGGGAGCTGATCCAGATGTTCCTCGAGCGCAGCGAGCGCGAAGGCGGCCTCGCCGCCGACCAGTTGCTCAACGCGGTGTATCTGGTGACGTCCCAGTCGCATGTTCCGGGGCCCGAGTGGGAGGAGCTACTGCAGGCCGTTTGGCATCGGCTGGACAGCGCAGCGGGCTCGACATGACACACCACCCAGGCGGCAGGTCCGCCGGGCCGGGCCCACGGGACCTCGACTGGCGGCAGCTCGCCGACGCCCTGTGGCTGGCGGTCTGCAAGGCCGAGACGGACCGTGGCCCCGGACCGCCGGACCCCGGCCCCCTCCCCGGGACACCGGAGGCGGACGCCCCGCCGCCCGGTGACGAGCCGTCGGACGAGCCGCGGCAGGACCGGCGGGGGGAGCGCCCCGCGTCCGGACCCGAGGCGGCGCCCGCGGTGTCGGAACCGCCGCTCCCCGCGGAGCTGGTCGGCGTCTCCGCGCCGCCCGGCGAGGGGGAGCCGGCGACCGTCGCGGAGGCCTTCGTGCCGGTGCGCCGGCCGTCCGCCGACGGGCCGCCGCTGCCCGAGCGCGCCCTGTCCCGGGCGCTGCGGCCGCTCAAGCGCACCGCGCCCTCGCCGGTCGAGACGGAGGTCGACGAGGAGGCCACGGCCGAACGCGCGGCGCGCGAGGGGCTGTGGGTGCCCGACCTGGTGCCCGTGCGCGAGCGCTGGATGGACGCCGTCCTGGTGGTGGACTGCGGCAGTTCGATGGTGGTGTGGCGGCGGACGGCCGCGCATCTGGTCACCGTGTTGCGACGCACCGGCGCCTTCCGGGATGTGCGGGTGCACCGGGTGAACACCGACCATCCGTTACCCGCCGAGGACCGGTCGCCGGTGGCGGGGATGCCACCGCGCGGCAAGCGGACGGTGCTGGTGCTGACCGACGGCATCGGCGCGGCCTGGGGCGATGAGAGCGCCCAGCGCGCGCTGGCCGGCTGGGCGCGGCACGCGTCGGTCGCGGTGCTGCACGTCTTACACCAGGGCCGCTGGCACCACACCGGGGTGGCGCCGGAGCGGGTGCGGGTGCGGATCCCCGAACCGGGCGCCCCCAACGGCACCTGGCGGCGGGCGGACGGCGGCTCCTGGCCGGGCGGCGCGCCGCCGGTCCCGGTGCTGGAGCTGGACGCGCGGTGGATGGCCAACTGGGCGCGGCTGGTGGCCCGCCCGTCGGCGCGCGGCGAGGACACGATGGCGCTGCTGCCCGGGGCGCCCGCCGAGCGCTGGGACCCCGAACCGGAACCGAGCGCCTGGGACCGCGTCTTCCGGTTCCGCGCCACCGCCTCGCCGAGCGCCTTCCGGCTGGCGTCCCGGCTGGCCGCGGCCCCGTTGAACATTCCCGTGATGGAGTTCGTGCAGGGCATCCACCAGCCGGAGGGCAGTCCGGGCGATCTGGCCGAGGTGCTGCTGGGCGGGCTGCTGCGCAAGGTGGCGACCGCCGACCCGCTGGACGAGACGGGCATCGGCTACGAGTTCCACGACGGGGTGCGCGAACTGCTGCTGTCCGCCGGGATGCGGGACGAGTCGCTGTACATCCTCGGCAGCGTCCTGGACCGGCTGGGCCGCCGCTGGAAACCGCTGCTGATGCTGCGCGATCTGCTCAACCACCCCTCGGGTTCGGTGGGGGACCTTCCCAGGACGGAGCGCCTGCTGCCGTACATCCGTCTTCAGGAGCAGGTCTACCAGGCTCTTTCCGGGCCCTATCTGGAAGGTGCGCGCTCCTTTCGCGCCCTTGTCCTGGCCCATCAGGCGCTCGCCCGCTCGGGGGAAAGCCCGCCCGATCCAGTTGAAGACGCATCACACAGGGGAAAATATGTGGTCTCCGAGGCGGTTGCGGCCATGACTGACTCCACGACTCCCCGAACAGACCCGCTGTCCCAGGCCGACGATTCACCATCCCCGCCGGCGCACGGCTCGCCGGGCCCGGCGGGGGAGCATCTGAGAGGAACATTCGTGTCCGTGACCGCTGCCCGGTCCCTGCCTGCCGTGGAGGAGCGCCAGCCCGGGGAACCCCCGTCCATTTGGGGAAATGTACCGCCCCGGAACAACAACTTCACCGGGCGGCAGACGTTGCTCGACATTCTCCACGAACGGCTGAAGAGCGAGGGCACCGCCGCCGTGCTGCCCGAGGCGCTGCACGGGCTGGGCGGGGTGGGCAAGTCACAGATCGCCCTGGAGTACGTCCATCAGCACGCCGCCGACTACGACGCGGTGTGGTGGATCCCGGCCGAGCGCCCCGAGCAGATCCGCCAGGCGCTGGTCCAGCTCGCCGACCGGCTCGGGCTGCACGCGGGCATGGAGGCCAACACGGCCGTGCCCAGCGTCCTCGACGCGCTGCGCACCGGACGTCCGTGCCGCAACTGGCTGCTGGTCTTCGACAACGCCGAGGAGTTGGAGACGGTTCGGCCGTTCTTCCCCGCGGGCGGGCCGGGCCGGATCCTGGTCACCTCGAGGAACGCCCAGTGGTCGCGCGCCGCCCGCACCGTCGAAGTGGACGTCTTCGAGCGGGAGGAGAGCATCGAGCTGCTGCGCCGCCGGGGGCCGGAGCTGCCGCGCGACCAGGCGGACCGGGTCGCCGACGCGCTGGGGGACCTTCCGCTGGCCATCGAGCAGGCGGCCGCGTGGCTCACCGAAACCGGGATGCCGGTCGACGAGTATCTCCAGGTCTTCGAGGACGAGCGGGCCGATGTCTCCACCCGGCGCAATGAGCTGCTGGCGGCGGGCGTTCCGGTGGACTACCCCGAACCGGTCGCCGCCGCCTGGAACATGTCGCTGCGGCGGCTGGCCGAAACCCATCCCGGCGCGCTCCAACTCCTCCAGATGTGCTCGTTCTTCGCACCCGAGCCGGTCTCCCGCCGGCTCTTCTCGGGCGTACGCGGGGTGTCCCTCTCCCCCGAGCTCTCGGAGGTGCTGCAGGACCCCATCAGGCTCGGCCACGCGATCCGTGAGATCAACCGCTACGCCCTGATCAAGATCAATCACCGCAGCAACACGATCGAGATGCACCGGCTGGTGCAGGCCGTGCTGATCGGCCAGATGTCCACACAGCAGCAGGCGGACATGCGGCACAGCGCCCATGTGCTGCTGGCCTTCGGCGACCCCAACGACGTGGCACCCGCGAACTGGGGGCGGTACGCCGACCTCCTCTCCCATGTCCGGGCGTCGCGCGCGATGGAGTGCGACGACAAATGGGTGCGGCAAATGGTGCGGAACCTGGTCCGCTTCCTCTTCATCTGGGGGGACCACGAGGGAGCGCTGGAGCTCGGCAACCAGGTGCGGCGGCAGTGGGTGGAAACGCTCGGTGAGGACAGTGCGGAGACGCTGGCCGTCTCCCGGACCCTGGGCCATGTCCTGACCGTGCTCGGCCACTTCGACGAGGCCCGGGAGCTCAACCGCCGGACGCTGGAGCTCCAGCGCGCCAAGGAGGGCGACGACCACGAGAACACGCTGGTGACTCAGGGCGCGGTCGCCGTCGACACCCGCTACCAGGGCGACTACGCGCGCTACGTGGAGCTGGAGAAGGATCGCTGGACCAGGACCCTGCGGCTCTTCGGGGACGAGGACCCGTACTCCATCGCCGCCGTGAACGACTACGCCCTGGCGCTGCGCGCGGTGGGGGAGTACGAACGCGCCCGGCAGCTGGACGAGGGCGCCCGGCGCACCGCCGGTCTGGTGCTCGGCGAGGACGCCCTGCTCACCATTCTGGTGGAGGCCAACCTCAGCATCGACGTCCGCGAGGGCGGGGACTATCTGGCCGCCCGCGACATGCTGGAGCAGACCTGCAGCCGCGCCCGCCAAATGTTCCCGCCGAACGCGCCCACCGTGGTCTACGCCCTGCGCAACCTCGCCGTGGCGCGTCGTAAGGCGGGCGACCACGAGGGCGCCCTGGACCTCAGCCGGGAGGTGCTGGAGCGCTACCGGCTGCGCTACACCGAGCCCAACCTCCACATCACCATCACGGCCCTGGCCCTCTCGATGGATCTGCGGCAGACCGCCGATCTGGAGGGCGCCCGTGAGCTGGGCCGTAAATGCCTCGACGAGATGCGCGTCCTGCTGGGGGAACGGCATCCGGCGACCCTGGGTGCGGCGACCGACCTCGCCGTGACGCTGCGGCTGCTGGGCGAGACGGATGAGGCGCTCGCGCTGAACAAGGAGACGCTGCCGGTGCTCGTCGAGCGGCTGGCAGCCGACCACCCCACGGCGCTGGCCTGTGCCATCCACATGGCCAGCGACCACTACACCCTCGCGGACTACCAGGAGGCCCACGACCTGGACACCACGACCCTGGCGGCCTGCCGGTCCCGGCTCGGTGAGGACCATCCCACCACGCTCGCGTGCGCGGTCAATCTGTCGGGGGATCTGCGCGCGCTGGGCGAGGGCAGGCGGGCGGAGGAACTGCACCAGGACGCGCTCGTCAGGCTGCGCCGGGTGCTGACGGCCAACCACCCGGCGACGGTCGCGGCGGCCCGGGGCATCCGGGCGGACTGCGATGTGGAGTCGATCTCCATCTGAGCCGCAGTCCGCGGGGCCGTTCACCGGGCCGTTCGCGGGGCCCCGGGCGGCGCGCCATTCACCCGCGGGTACGCGTCCCGATCCACCGCGCCAGAGCCATCGGATCGGGACCCGTGCCCGGCGCGGTGCGCAGCTCCCGGTGGACGGACAGGACCAGTTCGGGGTGGTTCAGCAGCGTCGTCCTGGCCGCGCCGTCCGGCAGGCTGAGCGCGAGCCCCGCCCATGCCGCGATGTCGTCCGGGTCCGCTTCCAAGCGGGCTCGGTAGCCGCGCAGCGCCGCCGCGGTGTCCCCCGCGGCCCAGTCGAGATCGGCCCGGTCGGGGGCGTCACCGCCCCCGGACAGCCCCGCTCCCCCGCCCTCGCACAGCCGGGCGAACCCCACCGGATCCGCGAGCCGGAGCCGGGCGAGCGCGGGGCGCGCCAGCGCCTCGGGGCGGGTCGGCCGGACCGAGGTGCCGGGCAGCTCTCCGGGAGGGTCGGTCCGCTCCCGCCAGGCCCGCGCCCACTGTGCGGTCGGCTCCGGGTCCGCCGCCAGGTGGCGCATGCGGTGGACGAGCCGGTGATCGTGGATCAGATCGGACGCCAGGCGCTTCGGCACGGAGGGCACCCGCTGCGCCATCCACAGCCTCAGCCGTTCCTCCAGCCGGTGGAGGAACTCTTCGCCCCTGGAGGTCAGTTCGGCGTGGGTGAGGAGCGTGCGCAGCCCCGAGGAGGTCTGTGCCCGGCGCAGGGCGAACTCGAACGCGGCGGTGTCCCGGGCCGGTCCGGGCTCGGCGCGCCGCAGCCGGTCCCACCAGAATCCGGTCACGCCCAGGAACGCGTACACCCCCTGGAGGAGCCCGCGCAGCGGTCGCGGGTCCAGCCGCCAGGGCGCGTAGTGGATCTCCTCCAGGCCCCCTTCGATCAGGGGCACCAGGTCCATCAGGGCGCTGAGTTTGATGTGCTGGGCCTCGTGTACCAGCGCGGCGGCGAGGGCCAGCGGATCCGTGGCCCCGTTGAGCAGCACACAGCCGTATGCCTCCGGCGACGAGGCGCTGAACGGTTCGGGCCAGGCGGCGTACGGCACGGGCACGACGGAGGACAGGCAGGCACTGATTCCCCCCGGGTCCACTTGGCGCTGCTCCGAGACCAGCCGCCACGCATTGCCGAATCTCTCCTGCCAGCCCTGCCACTCTTCGTCGTCGAGCCGCTCGGGCTCCCGGATCCGGAGAAAGTCGCGATAGGGGTCGAGGTCGTCGGCAAGGGGGGCACACACAATCCGCTCGTGTTCTCCGCGTAGTCGCCGCAGACCGTGCCAACCGGGAGCGTCCTCTGAGAAGTCGGCAGGCAGCGTCACCGAATACGGGCCGGATAACACCACCGCCTTCCGGCCGTTCATGACGACCTCGGCGACATCGGCGGTGTCCGGAATGCGGGCGAATCCCAGGACCGGCAATATCACCCCGCCCTCGCGCACCGGAACGGCGCCGCGAAAGTCGATTCCGGCGACAAGAGCGGCCGAGGCGGCTACGGCATACAGATAACCCACCGCACTCCACAGCGGCTCGTCCCCCGATTCCAGACCGCGCAGCCTGCGCAAACAGCGGTTGAGCCACACACCCATGGGAGGGTGCAGCAGCAGCCTGTCCACGGCGGCCTGGGAGCGGTGCTCGGCCCGAATCAGCAGGTGCCAGGCGTCCCGAGGCGGGGGAAGAGGGCCGGGCAGAGCGGGGTGCGCGGAGGCGATGTCCACCAGGGCGCGCAGCAGCAGCATGGCCCGGCTACGCTGTCCTGACCTCAGTTCGGCCACGGCCGAGGGGCCGCCCGAACCCCGCGCCAACTCGGCGAAAGCCCCCGCCGATAAACGATGGTTGAGGCCCCGCGTGACGGAGGACGTCATAGCCGCCTAACTCACACAGGGTTCCGATGTCGACGAGTTGCCGATCGTCGGCGGGCGCTGGACGATGTCGAGCAGCCGCTCCGTCACCGCGGAAATCCCTTCGTGCCGCTCGAGGTCTTCGAGTGTCGCCCCCGAAAGGTCCAGCAGCTCCGTCTCGACCTCGGTCGCGACTCGCTCCATGACACCGTCCCCCTCCGGACGCTCCCTAACGGCTCATATGAGGCATCCCTATGGTGACCTACCCCTAATGATTGCGAAAGAGTGAACACGGCCAGTCGGCGCCTGCGTTGTCAAGATTTTCGGACACTTCCGCGCGCCCGGGAGCGCCCCGATATGCCGGTGTCATCCTCCCGTTCCGGATTGCGTCGTCTCGACCTCGAACACGCCTCCGCACACCCGGAACGACCGCGCCGAGACGTTCATCGCGTCGAAGGAATCCGGCGGATAGACCCGGATCCGCGCGGCGGTGCGCCGACACGGGGTGTCGTTCATGCCCTCGTTGAGCGTGTGCAGGCTGCTCGAGGCGCTGCCGCCGGGCGGCAGGGAGACCGGGGAGCGCGTGGGGCCGCGCCGGGTGGCGGGATCGCCGATCACCGCGCCGGTGGAGTCGAGCAGCGAGACACCGGGGTATCCGGTGAGGGTGCAGGTCGTGGTGGACCTGTTGGTGAAGACCAGGGGCAGGTACACATTGCCGGCCCCTATGTCCATCCGGCCGACCGACAGCGTCAGCTGAGCCCTGGAGCAGACGCGGCGCACACCGGACGCGGCGGCGGGCCGTGAGGAGGGCGGGCGCGAGGGCCGCGCCGAGGGCGGAGGGGACTGCGCGGTCTGCGAGGCGGGCCGTTCGTTCCGGGAGGAGCCGCTCCCGGAGGAGGCGGCGGAGTCGGCCGAGGGAGAGGAGGGGGGCGCGGCGGAGGCGGAGGTGACGGACGAGGCGCGCCGCGCGGAGTCCCCGTCCCCGGTGTCGCTGCCGCACGCGGTGACCGTGGCCAGCGCGCCGACCAGCAAGGCGCATAAGACGGGCGGCCGGGACCGCGCTGCCGCCGTGCGTCGAGTCATGCGCCGAGTCGTGCGCCGAGGAGCCGAACCATTTCGTTGACTCATGAGCGACCTCCCGAGGTCAGCCGTCTGCCGGGGCCACCGGCATCAAGGGCGGGTGCCCCGATGCCTCCCGTGCATTCCCTCCTTGGGTCTCCCTTCCCCGCGCGCGGGCTCTTATGTCCGGGGCACATTGATCGCGTCGGGGCTCAAATTCCTCACATTGGATTCTCTACCGCAAACATCCGAACACCTTGTCCACTCCAGAACCCTGGGATTACTGTTCGGCAGCCATCGCACTCGCCAACTGCCGTACCAGGACAGGAAGAAGGACTCCATGGCCGCACGCGGACGTCATCGCCGGCCCCGGCCCCACCGTGTCTCCCGCACCTCGCTCGCGATCACCGCGGGCGGTGCCGGCGTCGCCCTGCCGCTCATCGGCATCGGCCAGGCGAACGCCGCCTCAGCCCCCACACCCACCTCGCCGACCCCGGCCGCCACCACCGTCACGGCCGTCACGGCCACGAAGGCCGAGCCGCTGCTCATCGTCCCGAAGGCCGTCCCCGAGCCACCGGCCAAGGCCCAGCCCCGGCCCGGGTCGTACACCGTCGTCCGCGGCGACACCCTCTCCCGGATCGCGGACAGGGAGAGAGTGGCGGGCGGCTGGGAGCGGCTCTACGAGATCAACCGCCAGGTCATCGGCGCCGACCCGGATCTGATCCGGCCCGGCCAGCAGCTCACCCTCGGCCACCGCTGAACGAGCACACGGGCAATACGCACAGGAGCATCCGCCCGCGGTGGACCACCGCGGCGGACGCTCCTTCGCCTCAACGGCCTTACATCACCAAATGCGCCTTGGAATGGGTGACTTCCTCAATGTCGCCGCCCGCCTTGCCGATCAGCCGGTGTGCCAGATTGGTCAGTGCCCGCGCCGCCGCGATCTCCTCGCCGACCCTCGGCTGTGCCGGGTCGTCGGGATTGCGGTTGGCCCGGCCCTGGGCCAGCATCTCCGTACCGTCGTGCATCCTCAGCCGGACGACCGCTTCGGTCAGCGGGCCGATCTCACGGAACTCCATCTGAATGTCGCATCCCACGATCGTCTCCATCGCGCTCACCTCCTGCGTCACCTTCCAGGATGCGCCTCACCGGCCTCTCCGGTCGACCGGGACAGCAACTCCACCACCTCGTCGTCCGCGGTCTGCGAGAAGTCCTCGTACCACTCCCCCACCGCCGCGAAGTCCGAGGGGGTGGAGAGGACCACCACCTCGTCCGCGTCCTGGCGCAGCGCGGCGACCGCGTCCGGCGGCGCCACCGGCACGGCCAGGACCACCCGTGCGGCTCCCTGGGCCCGTGCCACCCGGCAGGCGGCCTGGGCCGTGGCGCCGGTCGCGATGCCGTCGTCCACGATGATCACGGTGTGGCCCTCGGCCGGGATCCGCGAGCGGCCCTGGCGGAACCGGCGCGCCTTGCGGGCCAGCTCCTCCCGCTCGGTCCGCTCCACCGCGGCGAGGTCCTCCTCATCGGCCCGGCTCATCCGGACGATCGCCTCATGGACGACCCGTACATCGCCCTCGCCGATGGCGCCGAACCCCAGCTCCCGGTGGTAGGGGACGCCGAGCTTACGGACGATGATCACGTCCAGGGGCGCATGGAGCGCGCGGGCCACCTCGAAGGCCACCGGCACCCCGCCCCGCGGCAGCCCGAACACGACCGGTTTCTCATCCGCCAAGGGGCGCAGTGCCTCGCCGAGGCGCTGCCCGGCGTCCGTCCGGTCGGTGAAGATCATGACTCACCCCCGCTCCTGAAGGACTCATCTCCATATCAAGCCGACGGTCCGCCCATCCGCAAACCGGCGGTTCCCGGCCGCCGGCCGGGGCGCGCGGATACCGGAGACCCGGCACCCTGGAGGTATGGAGAACGCCACCGGCCCGGACGAGTCCGGTTACCCCGTCTTCGTCGAGTCAATCGAGGTCGACAGCCGCTACCGGATGGTGCGGCTGCGTGGCCTGGGGTGCGAACCGCTGGAACGGGAGGAGTTCGAGCCGCGCGTCCGGCAGGTCTTCCCCGATATCGACCTGGACGACCCGGCCCAGGTGCACTGGGAGGACCGGCCCGGGCAGTGGCCGCCCTGGCATCCGGGCGAGGCATGACCGCCCTGATCGGCACCTCGGGGTGGCAGTACCGGGACTGGCGCGGCGACCTCTACCCCGAGGGCTGTCCGCAGCGGCTGTGGCTGGAGGAGTACACCCGCGCCTTCGCCACGGTGGAGAGCAACAACGCCTTCTACCGGCTGCCCACGTACGACCAGTTCGTCACCTGGCGGGAGCGGCTGCCGGAGGGCTTTGTGATGGCGCTCAAGGCGAGCCGCTACCTCACCCACATCAAGCGGCTGCGCGATCCGGAGGAGCCGGTGGAGCGGCTGATGTCCCATGCGGCCGGGCTCGGTGACCGGCTGGGCCCGGTGCTGGTGCAGCTGCCGCCCACCCTGCGGGCCGACGGCGAGCTGCTGGACCGCTGTCTGGGCTGCTTCCCCTCCGGGACGCGGGTGGCCGTCGAACCGCGGCACACCTCCTGGTGGACCGAGGAGATCCGCGCGGTGCTGGAGCGCCGCGCGGCCGCGCTGTGCTGGGCCGACTCCGGCTCCCGCCCGGTCACCCCGCTGTGGCGGACCACCGGATGGGGGTATCTGCGCTTCCACGGCGGCCTCGCCCGCCCGGCCCCGCGCTACGGGCGCCAGGCGCTGGCCACCTGGGCGCGGCGGATCGAGGACACCTGGCCGGCCGACGCGGAGGTCTATGTGTACTTCAACAACGACACGGGCGGGGCGGCGGTGCACGACGCGGCCGTCTTCGCCCGCGCCGTGGCCCGCCTCGGCCGCCCGGTCAGCCGCACCCCCTCGGCTTAGGGTCCTTCTGACGGATCTCCGTGGAAGAAGGAGCGGCGTCAGGGGGCACCTCCCAGCGGTAGCTGGGGGAGCGTGCTCTCGGCGTGCCGTGCGGAAGCCCTCGTAGCGGAGCTACTTGGGTTTTCGCGCGGTGCGGCGAGAGGGCGTGCCGGGGGTCGCGACGCCGCGGAGATCCGTCAGAAGGACCCTAGCCCGGTGCCCGCCGGGCTCACTCCTTCACCGCCCCGCCCAGCATGCCCTCGATGAACCGGCGCTGGAGTGCCACATAGACCACGACCACCGGCAGGGCGATGAGCACGGAGGCCGCCGCGAGCAGCGCCGCGTCGGAGCTGTGCTGGCCCTGGAAGAAGGCGAGGCCGAGGGGGACCGTGCGATGGGCCTCGTCGCTGACCATCACCAGGGCCATCAGGAACTCGTTCCAGGTCCACATGAAGGTGATCACGACCATGGTGGAGATCGCCGGGCGGCCCATCGGGACCAGCACGCGCCACAGTGTGGTCCAGGTGTTCGCCCCGTCGATGCGGGCCGCTTCGATGACCGCCCGGGCGCTGCCGCGGAAGTACGTGCGCATCCAGAAGACGCCGAAGGCCAGGGACTGCGCGGTCTGGGGCAGGATCAACGCCCAGTAACTGTCGGTGAGTTCGGCGTAGCGCAGATCGAAGTAGAGCGGGACGACCAGCGCCTCCTGGGGCAGCGTCAGCCCGATCACGAAGAGGTGGAACAGCACCGTGGAGCCGGGGAAGCGCATCACCCCGAAGGCGTACGCGGCGAGGATGGCCAGCACGGTGGTGGCGGCCACCACGGCCGCAGTGACCAGCACCGAGTTCCCCAGATAGGTGCCGAAGTGGCCACGGCTCCAGGCGTCGGCGAAGTTGCTCCAGTGCAGCCCGTCCTTCGGCAGTGAGAAGCCGGTGTCCAGGGAGCTCTGTGAGCCGAAGGCCGTGGAGAGGATGCCGATCACGGGGGTGAGGGCGATGACGGTGAAGAGGGCGAGGATGCCGTAGGTGACGTTGCGTTCCAGGCGTGTGGTCATGCCCGCCGCCCTTCCACGAGCCGGGAGACCGTGACGGTCAGGACGAAGATCAGGACCGTGAGGGCCACGCCGACGGCGGCGGCCGAGCCGACCTGGTTGGTCTCGAAGGCCCGGCGGTAGACCTCGTAGGCGGGGACGGAGGTGGCGTTTCCGGGGCCGCCGCTGGTGGTGATGTAGATCAGGTCGAAGTTGCGCAGCCCCGCCACGATGGTCAGGGTCAGCGCCACCGCTATCTGCGGCCGCAGACCGGGCAGGGTGACGGTGAGGAACTCGCGCAGCGGCCCGGCGCCGTCCATCCGCGCCGCCTCGTACAGCTCTCGCGGGATGCGCTGGGCCCCGGCGAGGAAGAGGACCATGCACAGCCCGGTGCCGACCCAGGTGCCGACGACGCCGACGGCGGGCAGCGCCCAGGTGTAGTCGCCGAGCCAGGGGCGGGCGAGGCCGCCGAGGCCGACGGCGCGGAGGGCGTCGTTGAGGAGCCCGTCGGGGGCGAGGATCGAGCGCCAGGCCACGCCGACCACGATCAGCGCGAGGACCTGCGGCAGGAACAGGACCGTACGGAAGAAGGTCATCCCCCGGACCCGGGCCCGGGACATCACGGCGGCCAGCAGCAGCCCGATCGCCACCGGCAGGGCGGCGTAGAAGACGAGCAGCAGCAGCGCGTGGAGGAAGGGGGCGCGCAGGCTCGGATCGCTGAACAGCGCGCGGTAGTTGTCGAATCCGGCGGGGGTGGCGACCGTCAGCCCGTCCCAGTGCACGAAGGACAGCCACACCGACTGCCCGAAGGGGTAGAGCAGGAAGACGGCGTACACGATCAGCGCGGGCAGGATGTAGAGATAGCCGATGGCGCGCGGTTCGCCGGGTGCGCTGCGGCGGTATGCCCTGGTCAGGGCGGCGAGCCTCATCGGGGTCCCGCCGAGGCGTGCTGCTCGCGCTGCTTCTTCTGATAGGCGCCGTAGTCCTTCTGGAGGGTCGCGGCGAAGCTGTCAGGGGAGGTCTTGCCGCTGACCACGCCCTGGAGGGCGGCCGAGAGGGTGTCGTAGAAGGTGGGGGTGGAGTAGTCGAGGTACGGGACGAGTCCATCGGCGGCGCTCAGCCGCTTCCATCCGGCGATCATCTGGCCGTCGGCGCTGTCCGGGCTCACTCCTGCCGCGGCCTTCGCGGGGACTGCGGGCAGCACTCCGTGCCGGGTCATCACGTCCGCGGCGTGTGCGTCGGTGAGGAAGTCCAGATAGGCGGCGGCCACCTCCGGGTGGCGGGAGCGGGAGGTGATGGACCAGGCGAGGCCCTGGCCCCCGGTGGTGACGGGGTCGCCACCGGCCTTGGCGGGCGGGGGCGGCATGATGCCCAGCTTCTCCCCCATGGGCTTCTTCAGATCGGCCAGTTGCCAGGTGCCGGTCAGCAGATACGCGCCGTCGCCGGAGGCGAACTTCTTGGCCGCGTCGTCGTAGCCGAGGCCGTTGGCGCCGCCGGGCAGATAGCCGCGCTTCGTCCAGTCGGCGAGGGTGGCCGCGGCGTTCTTGGTGGCGGCGTTGTCGAAGCCGTCGCCGCGGCCGAGGACGGTGTCGCGGGCGTCGGCGGCGCCGAGCTGGTCCTGCAGCACCCCGAAGGTGTGGATGGCGGGGTACTTGTCGAGGTTGCCGAACTGGATCGGCAGCTCGCCGCGGTCCTTGAGCCGGGCCAGGCCGTCGGTGAACTCGCCCCAGGTACGCGGGGGTTGGAGCCCCGCCTGCTTCAGCCGGTCCTTGTTGTAGTAGAGGCCGATGTACTCGCCGGTCTGGGAGATGCCGTACAGCCGCCCCCTGCCGAAGTCATTGCCGTCGGCGGAGACCCGGTTGAGGTTGAGCAGGGCGGCTGGGTAGCGGGTGTTCCAGTCGTAGATCCCGGCGTAGTTGTCCAGCGGGGCGAGCAGCCCGGCCCGGACGAAGGCCACCATGTCCGGGTAGCCCTGATTGGCCTGGATGACATCGGGCGGATGGTTGCCGGAGACGGCCAGTTTCAGAGTGGTCTTCAGATCGGTGAAGCTCCGGGCGACCCGCTTGATCCGCACATTGGGGTACTTCCGCTCGAACTCCCGGTTCAGCTGCTGTATCTCGCCGTTGGTCCCGCCGCGTATCTCCTGGTCCCACACGGTCAGCGTGGTCTTTCCGGCCTTCGCCGGATCGGGTATGGCGGTGGCCGCGCCGGTCCCGGGCCCCCCCGGCCCCCCGCCCCCGGGCGGGGGGCGGCGCGCCCCCCCCCCGCCCCCGCGCGCCCCCCCCCCCCC
>NZ_JBHYVB010000025.1:0-35739 GCF_042750115.1 Streptomyces sp. NPDC059455 | reverse complement strand
GCGCGGTAGGGGTTTGGGGGGGCGCCGCGGCGGGCCCGCCCGCGGGGGCCCCCGAGCCGTCGGTGCCGGGGACACACCCCGCGGCGAGCAGGACGACGCCGATGGCGAGCGCGGCCGGGACGGCTCTGCCGCGTGTCCGGCGCGCCCTGGTACGGGCGAGTTCCATGGGGTTCTCCTCGATGCGGTGATCAGGACCGTCAGGACCGTTGGGCACTGTCATGCACCCGGAAACCGATGGTGGGCAGGGCCCGCAGCCGTGCGCAGCCGCGCACCCGGTCCGGGATCAGATCGCCCAGGAAGGCGTAGCGGCGGGCGAGTCCGGCCGCGTCCGCCCCGCCATCGGCCGCCTGCCGCGCACGGTTCCACCAGGCGGCCACCTCCGGCCAGCCGGGCGCGGCCAGGGAGCCGCCGAAGTGCTGGACGGAGAGGGCGGCGGTGAGGTTGGCGAAGGCGAGCCGGTCGGCGAGCGGCCAGCCCGCTAGCGTGCCGGTCATGAATCCGGCCACGAAGACATCGCCCGCCCCGGTCGGGTCCAGCGCGTCCACGGGCAGGCCGGGCACCTCGGCGCGCTCCCCGGTGAGCGAGTCGATGGCCACGGCGCCCTCGGCGCCCCGGGTGACGACGGCGATCGGCACCAGCTCCGCCAGGGCCCGCACCGCCCGCTCGGGGCTGTCGGTGCGGGTGTAGCGCTGGGCCTCGGCGGCGTTGGGCAGGAAGGCGTGGGCGTAGGGCAGATCGGGGAGCGCGGCGGGGTCCCAGCGGCCGGTCTCGTCCCAGCCGACATCGGCGAAGATCTTGCTGCCCTGGTCGTGCGCCCGGCGCACCCAGTCCTCCTGCCGCCCCGGTTCGAAGGTGGCCACACAGGCGCGGGAGCGGGGCGGCGCGCCCCGGACGGCGGGCGGCGGGGCCGGGTGCTCATGGGTGACCATGGTGCGCTCGCCCTCGTACGCCATGGAGACGGTGACCGGGGAGTGCCAGCCGGGGACGCGCCGGGAGGGGGTGAGGTCCACGCCCTCGCCGAGGGCGAGGCTCTCCCAGCAGTAGTCGCCGTAGACATCGGTGCCGAAGGCGGCGGCGAGCGTGGTGTGCAGGCCCAGCCGGGCCAGGGCGGTGGCCATGTTGGCGATGCCGCCGGGGCTCGATCCCATGCCGCGTGCCCAGGACTCGGTGCCGCGGACGGGGGCGTGGTCGAGCCCGGTGAAGATGATGTCCAGGAACACGGTGCCGGTGAGGTAGACGTCGTGCTCGGGGTCCGTGGAGGCGCGCAGCGCCGCGAGCGGGTCGATCGGGTGGATCGGGTGGATCGGATCGGGGGTTCCGGCCGTGGTGCTCACCTACGTGCCTTTCCTTGTGCGGCAGGGCCTGTTCGCGCCCAGGGTCCTCCTGACGGATCTCCATGGCGTCGCGGCGCCCGGCACGCCCTCTCACCGCACCGGACACCGCTCCTTTCGCCCACGGAAATCCGTCGGAAGGACCCTGGTGGCGTGAGCGACACCTTGCACCTCACCTGAGGTGAATGCAAGAGGTCGATCAGAGTCGCGCATACTCGCTCATCTGCAGTACGTTGCCACCATGCTGCGAGAGAGCCGCCACGAGAAGCTGCTGAGCATCCTCGGCGAGGAGGGCGTGCTGCCCGTCGGCGAGATCGCCACGCGGCTCGGCGTCAGCGAGGCCACGGCCCGGCGGGACATCACCGAGCTGGGCCGGGCGGGCCGGCTCACCCGGGTCTACGGCGGCGCGGTGGCGGCGCCCACCCAGGACGAGGAGCGCCCGTTCAACGAGGTGGTGGTCGACGACCTGGCGGACAAGGAGGCCGTGGCCCGCGCCGCCGCGGAACTGGTGGCGGACGGCGATGTGCTGCTGCTGGACATCGGCACCACCACCCTCCAGCTCGCCAAGCTGCTGCGCGGCCGTCCGGTCACCGTGGTGACCAGCAATCTCGCGGTCTACGACGAGCTGCGCGACGACCCGAGGGTGACCCTGATCCTGCTGGGCGGGCAGGTGCGCGCCAACTACCGCTCGGTGGTCGGCTTCCTCACCGAGTCCAATATCCGCCAGCTGCGGGTCGGCCGGCTCTTCCTCGGCGCGAGCGGGGTGCTCCCCGACGGCAGCGTGCTGGACAGCACCCATGTGGAGGTGCCGGTCAAACGGGCCATGCTCGGCGCGGCCCGGGAGGTGGTGCTGCTGGTCACCGCGGGGAAGTTCCCCGGAGACACGGGTCTCGCCCGGATCTGCGGACCGGAGGGCATCGACACCCTGATCACCAACAAGACCTCCGACCCGGCGACGCTCGCCGTGTTCCGCGAGGGCGATGTGGAGGTAGTGACCGTATGAGGCTGACCGTGCTGGGCGGCGGCGGGTTCCGTATGCCCCTGGTGTACCGGGCGCTGCTCGATGACCACGGGGACGAGGCGGGGCGCTGCACCGAACTGGTGCTGTACGACACCGACCAGCGCCGGCTGGACGCGATCCGCGCGGTCCTGGCCGAACAGGCCACGGGCCGCCCCACCGCCCCCTCGGTCCGGGCCACCACCGATCTCGATCAGGCGCTGCGCGGTGCCGACTTCGTCTTCTCGGCCATCCGCGTCGGCGGTCTGGAGGGCCGGGCGAGGGACGAGCGGATTCCGCTCGGCGAAGGGGTGCTGGGGCAGGAGACCGTCGGCGCGGGCGGGGTGCTCTACGGGCTGCGCACCCTGCCGGTGGCGCTGCGGATCGCCGAGCGGATCGCTACCGTGGCGCCGGACGCCTGGGTCATCAACTTCACCAACCCGGCGGGCATGGTCACCGAGGCGATGCAGCGGGTGCTCGGCGACCGGGTGATCGGCATCTGCGACTCCCCGGTCGGCCTGTGCCGCCGCGCCGCGCGGGCGGTCGGCGCCGACCCGGACCGGGCCACGTACGACTATGTGGGCCTGAACCATCTGGGCTGGCTGCGCCGGCTGGTGGTGGACGGCCGGGACCGGCTGCCGGAGCTGCTCGGCGACACCGGCGCCCTGGAGTCGTTCGAGGAGGGCAAGCTCTTCGGCGCCGAGTGGCTGCGGGCGCTCGGCGCGCTGCCCAACGAGTATCTGCACTACTACTACTTCAACCGGGAGGCGGTGGCCTCGATCCGGCAGGCCCCGGCCACCCGTGGCGAGTTCCTCCGCGACCAGCAGGCCCGGTTCTACGCGACGGCGGGCTCGGGCGCGCCCGGGGCGCTCAGGGAGTGGGAGCGCACCCGGCTGGAGCGCGAGGCCACGTACATGGCGGAGAGCCGCGAGGCCACCGGCGGCTGGGAGCGCGACTCCTGCGATCTGGACGGCGGCGGCTACGACCGGATCGCGCTGGCCATCATGCGGGCGATCGCCCGCGATGAGCACACCACGCTGATCCTCAACGTGCGCAACCGGACGGCCGTCCCCGGTCTTGACGAGGACGCCGTGGTCGAGGTGCCCTGTCTGGTGGACGCGGGCGGGGCGCGGCCGCTGGCGACCGGCGCGGTGGCGCCGGACCAGCTCGGCCTGATGCTGTCGCTCAAGGCGGTGGAGCGCTCGGCCATCGAGGCGGCCACGACCGAAGCGGGCAGCGATTCGGGCATCGCCCGCGGTGCGGCCCTGCGGGCCCTGGCGCTCCACCCGCTCGTGGACTCGGTCAAGGTCGCGGGCCGGATTCTCGACGCCTCCGGGGCGCTGGCCCGCCCTTAGGGCCTGTCCGGGGTTGTGATCTGGGCTCGCGGGGCGTGGCACGCACGCTCGCCGCGTTGCCGAAACGCCCTAGTAGCTCCGCTACGAGGGCCTTCCGGCGCCTTGCGATCGCACGCACCGCGCCCCGCTCCCTGATCCAGATCACAACCCCAGACAGGCCCTAGCACATGTCCGTTCGGGCATTCCCCAGTATTTGAACCCGCCCGGACGGGCTCTGTTCACGCCCTCTTTCGGCAAACGGGCGAGAAACGGGCTCGCCGGGTGGACAATCAGGCAGCCGGGTTCCTCACCGTCCGTTGCCTCATCCGCCACGACCTGCTCTTATAACGGTTGCGAAACGGGCGCATACGGTCACGATCTCTGTGGTGCCAAGACTGGCTTCCCCTGTTGCACGCTTGTAAAACTGCCACGCAAGCCGAAAGACCTAGGCAGGAGGTGCGGCGTGGACGCGGAGGAACGCCGTCGGGAGATCCTCGACACGGCTCGCCGTGCCGGCGTCGTCGACGTCGGCAAGCTCGCCGCCGACCTCGGGGTGTCCAAGGAGACGGTGCGCCGCGACCTGCGGGTCCTGGAACAGCACGGACTGGTGCGGCGTACCCATGGCGGCGCCTACCCCGTGGAGAGCGCCGGTTTCGAGACCACTCTCGCCTTCCGCACCACCATGCATGTACCGGAGAAGTCGCGGATCGCGAGTGCGGCGGCCGATCTGCTGGGCGATGCCGAGACGGTCTTCATCGACGAGGGATTCACCCCGCAGCTGATCGCGGAGGCCCTGCCCAGGGACCGGCCGCTCACCGTGATCACCGCCTCCCTCACGACCGCCACCGGCCTCGCCACCCGTGACAACACCACCGTGCTGCTCCTCGGCGGACGGGTGCGCGGCGGCACGATGGCCACCGTCGACCACTGGGCGACGCATATGCTCTCGGGCTTCGTCATCGACCTGGCGTTCATCGGCGCCAACGGCATCTCCCGCCAGTACGGCCTGACCACCCCGGATCCGGCGGTCAGCGAGGTCAAGGCGCAGGTGGTGCGGGTGTCCCGGCGGAAGATCTTCTCCGGGGTGCACACCAAATTCGGAGCCGTCAGCTTCTGCCGGTTCGCAGATGTCTCGGACTTCGAAACAATCGTGACGGATACGGGTCTACCGCTGACCGAGGCACATCGCTATTCGCTGCTGGGGCCGCAGATCGTCAGGGTCTGACGCCCTTCCCCCGGCTGTTCTTCCTTCCCCACGTCCCTTCGATTGGACCCGTTATGCCAGTCCTGACTCTTCGTGCTGCCCGGATACCGGTGGTGGCCCTGACCGCGGGCGCGCTCCTCACCGGTTGCGCCGGTATGGGGGGCGGCAGCTCAGGCGACAAGACCATCAATGTCCTGATGGTGAACAACCCCCAGATGGTGGACCTGCAGAAGCTCACCAAGAAATACTTCACCAAGGAAACGGGCATCACGGTCAAATTCACGATGATGCCCGAGAACGAGGTCCGCGACAAGATCAGTCAGGACTTCGCCAATCAGGCGCGCCAGTACGACGTGGCCACCATCAGCAATTTCGAGGTGCCGTTCTACGCGAAGAACGGCTGGCTGATGCCGCTCGACGGCTACGCCGCCAAGGACAAGGCATTCGACCAGAAGGACGTCCTCCCCTCGATGCGGCAGTCGCTGACCGCCGAGGACGGCAAGCTCTACGCCGAGCCCTTCTACGGTGAGTCGTCGTTCCTGATGTACCGCAAGGACGTCCTCGCCCAGAAGCACCTGAAGATGCCCGAGCGGCCCACCTGGCAGCAGGTCGCGGACATCGCGGCCAAGGTGGACGGCTCCCGCAAGGGGATGAACGGCATCTGCCTGCGCGGACTGCCCGGCTGGGGTGAGCTGATGGCCCCGCTCACCACCGTGGTCAACACCTTCGGCGGCACCTGGTTCACCAAGGACTGGAAGGCGCGGCTGGACTCGCCGGAATTCACCAAGGCGACCAAGTTCTATGTCGACCTGGTGCGCAAGCACGGTGAGGCCGGTGCGGCCCAGTCGGGCTTCGCCGAGTGCCTGAACAACCTCACCCAGGGCAAGAGCGCCATGTGGTACGACGCCACCTCGGCCGCCGGGTCGCTGGAGGCGAGCAAGTCCCCGGTCAAGGGCAAGATCGGATATGTCCAGGCGCCGGTGGTGAAGACCCAGAGCTCGGGCTGGCTCTACACCTGGGCCTGGGGTGTCCAGAAGGCATCGCGCCACCCCGACAACGCGTGGAAGTTCATCTCCTGGGCATCCAGCAAGAAGTACGAGGCCCTGGTCGGCAAGAACTTCGGCTGGGCCAATGTGCCCGCGGGAAAGCGGTCGTCCACCTACACCACTCCGGAGTACCGCGAGACGGCCGGCAGCTTCTCCGAGGAGACCCGCAAGGCGATCCTCAGTGCCAAGCCGCGTGATCCGGGAGTGCAGCCGCGGCCGACCATCGGCATCCAGTTCGTCGACATCCCCGAATTCGCCGATCTCGGCACCAAGGTCGCCCAGGAGATCAGCGCCGCCATCGCCGGAAAGCAGTCCGTCGACACTGCATTGAAGAATTCGCAGAAGCTGGCCGAGAAGGTCGGCGAGGAGTACCGATGAGTAATCCGACGACGGCAGTACCCGTGAGTGGCCAGCGGCCACCGAGCGCGGCCCCCGCCTCCGCGGGGCGTCCCAAGGCAACCCGGAACCGGGCCCGGGAGTGGGCCACCCGGGCACCGCTGCTGCCCGCGCTGATCTTCCTGATCGTGGTCACCCAGCTTCCGTTCGTGGCCACTCTGGTGATCTCGCTCTTCGACTGGAACTCGTTCCGGCCCGACCGCCGTGCGTTCGCGGGGCTGGACAACTACCAGACGGTGCTCAGCGACGAGTCGCTGCGCGAGTCCATCGTCACCACCGTGCTGCTGACCGCCTCCGTGGTGATCGTCAGCGTGGTGCTGGGGCTGCTGCTGGCGCTGCTGCTGGACCGCAAGTTCCGCGGCCGGGGCCTGGTCCGCACCATGCTCATCGCGCCGTTCCTGCTGGTGCCGGTGGCCTCGGCGCTGCTGTGGAAGCACGCGCTGTACAACCCCGAGTACGGCCTGTTCAACGGCGTGCTCAACTGGCTGGGCGGGCCCCAGCCGGAGTGGCTCACCGATACGCCGCTGATCGCGGTGGAGGCGTCGCTGATCTGGCAGTGGACGCCGTTCATGATGCTCATCCTGCTCGCCGGGCTGCAGAGCCGCCCGCTGGACATGGTCGAGGCGGCCCGGCTGGACGGGGCGGGCGGCTGGCAGATCTTCCGCTTTCTGACGCTTCCGCATCTGCGCCGCTATCTGGAGCTCGGCACCCTGCTGGGGTCCATCTACATCGTGCAGAACTTCGACGCCGTCTTCACCATGACCCGCGGTGGCCTGGGCACCGCCAACCTCCCGTACACCATCTACGAAACCTTCTACAACGCCCACGAGTACGGGCTGGCATCGGCTGCGGGGGTCGTGGTGGTGATCGGCACGATCGTCATCGCCACCTTCGCGCTGCGCGTGGTGTCATCCCTCTTCCGTGAGGAGGCGTCCCGCGCATGACCGCCGTGAGCACCCCGGTGACCATCACATCCGTTCCGGAAGCCACCCGCCGGGCCAAGCGGCGCGGTGCCGCGCTCGGCGTGCTGGCCTGGTTCATCGGCATCGTCTTCGTACTGCCCGTGCTGTGGATGCTGCTGACCTCGTTCCACTCCGAGGCCGACGCCGCCACCAACCCGCCGTCGCTGGCCGCTCCGCTGACCCTCGACGGGTACAAGGACTTCTTCGGCGTGGGCGGCGGGGCGAGCCCCTGGCCCGCGCTGCTCAACTCGGTGGGCACATCCGTCTTCTCCACCTGCTTCGTGCTGCTGCTGGCGCTTCCGGCGGCGTTCGCGCTGTCGATCCGGCCGGTGCGCAAGTGGACGGATGTGATGTTCTTCTTCCTGTCCACCAAGATGCTGCCGGTGGTGGCCGGACTGCTGCCGGTGTTCCTGTTCGCCAGGGACATCAACTTCCTGGACAACGTCTGGCTGCTGGTCATCCTCTACACCTCGATGAACCTGCCGATCGCGGTGTGGATGATGCAGTCCTTCCTCGCCGACATCCCGGTGTCGATCATCGAGGCCGCCCAGATGGACGGGGCGCGGCTGCCCACCATCCTGTGGCGGGTCGTGGCCCCGATCGCGGGGCCGGGCATCGCCGCCACCTCGCTGATCTGCTTCATCTTCAGCTGGAACGAGATGCTCTTCGCCCAAGTGCTCACCGGTGTGGTCGCCCAGACCGCCCCGGCGTTCCTGACCACCTTCGTGACCAGCCAGGGGCTGTTCCTGGCCAAGGTGTGCGCCGCGTCGATGGTCATTTCCCTGCCGGTGCTCGCCGCCGGTTTCGCCGCCCAGGACAAGCTGGTCCAGGGCCTGTCTCTAGGAGCAGTCAAATGAGGGCCGCAGTCATCGAAGCCCCCGGCAAGGTCACCGTCGCCACCGTCGCGGACCCCACCCCGGGCCCCCGTGAGGTCGTGGTGGATGTGGCGGCCTGCGGGCTGTGCGGCACCGATCTGCACATCCTGCAGGGGGAGTTCGCGCCCACGCTGCCGATCGTCCCCGGGCATGAGTTCGCCGGTGAGATCGTGGGCGTCGGCAGCGATGTCACCGAGCTGGCGGTGGGTGACCGGGTCGCCGTGGACCCCTCCCTGCACTGCCATGAGTGCCGCTACTGCCGGATCGGCCGGGGCAATCTGTGCGACAACTGGAACGCGATCGGGGTCAGCGTCCCCGGCGGGGCCGCCGAGTTCGCGGTGGCCCCGGTGGCCAACTGCGTCAAGCTGCCCGAGCACGTGGACGTGGCCGACGCGGCCCTGATCGAGCCGCTGTCCTGCGCGGTGCGCGGCTATGACGTGCTCAACGGCAACCTGGGCGCCGAGGTGCTCATCTACGGCTCCGGCACCATGGGGCTGATGATGCTGGAGCTGGCCAAGCGGACCGGCGCCACCAGCGTGGACATGCTCGATGTCAACTCCGAGCGGCTGTCCACCGCCACCACCCTCGGCTGCTCCCGGTCCGCCGCCTCGGCGGACGAGCTGGACCAGCCGCGGGGCTGGGACGTGGTCATCGACGCCACCGGCAACCAGGCCGCCATTCAGGACGGCCTGGGCCGGGTGGCCAAAGCCGGAACGTTCCTGCAGTTCGGTGTCTCCGACTACGCGACGCGGGCCACCATCGAGCCGTACAAGATCTACAACCAGGAGATCACCATCACCGGCTCGATGGCCGTGCTGCACAGCTATGAGCGTGCCGCCGGGCTGTTCGCGAGTGGGGTGCTGGACCCGAAGATCTTCATCAGCCACCGGATGCCGCTGGAGGAGTACCCCAAGGCGCTCGACCAGTTCAAGGCGGGAGTGGGCCGGAAGATCGTGGTCGTCCCGTAACCGTGTGTGGTTGACGGCCCAAGCCCGGGGCACCAGGCTTGGGCCGTTATCGATCACGGTCGGCGGGAGGGGCGGGCATATGGGCAAGGGCGACGCGGTGGTGGTGGGCGGGGGCCTCGCGGGCACGCTGGCGGCGGGCGCGCTCCTCGGCCACGTCGACACGGTCACCCTGGTGGAGCGCGACCGCTACCCGGACCAGCCCGCCTTCCGCAAGGGCGTGCCCCAGGGCCGCCATCTGCATGTCTTCCTCAGCGGCGGGCGGCGCGCCCTGGAGACGCTGTTCCCCGGGCTGAACGGGGAGTTGGAGGCGGCCGGCGCGCGCCGGCTGGAGGCGCCGCGCGATGTGATCACCAAGGGCGGCAACGGCTGGCAGCGCCGCTTCCACGAGGGCAGACACGCCACCACCAGCTGCACCCGGGCGCTGTTCGACGCCACCGTACGGGCGCGGGTCCTCGCCGAGGCCGAGGGATCCGGGACCCGGGTGGAGGTGCTCCAGGGCACCGAGGCCACCGGGCTGCTCGGCGACGCGAACCGGGTCACCGGCATACGGGTGCGGGCGCGGGACGCCGGGCGTGCCGAGCGGGAGTTACCCGCCGATCTGGTCGTCGACGCCTCGGGGCGCGGCTCACGCGCCCCCAAGTGGCTGGCGGAGCTGGGCGCTCCGGCACCGCGCGAGGAGGTCGTCGACGCCGGGATCGGCTACTGCACCCAGATGTTCCGGCCCGTCGAGCCGCTGGACATGGCGATGGTCGTCCAGCCGCGCCCGGACCTTCCGCGCGGGGCGGCCTGGTCCCCGGTCGAGGGCGGCAACTGGCTGCTGACGCTGGGCGGGGTGCGCGGTCAGCATCCGCCGACCGAGAGCTCGGAGGTGCCCGGTTTCGTCAAGTCCCTGGGCGAGCCCGCGCTGTACGAGCATCTGCTGACCTGTGAGCCGGTGTCCCCGCCGTACGGGTTCCGCGACACCTCCAACCGCCGCCGCCACTACCACGCCCCGGGCGGGGTGCCCGAGGGGTTTCTCGCGGTCTCGGACGCCGCCTGCACCTTCAACCCGATCTACGGCCAGGGCATGGCGGTGGCCGCCCTCAGCGGGCTGGCCCTGCGCCGCTGCCTGGCCGAGGGGGGCCCGCGGCCCGGTTTCGCGGCCGCGGCGCAGCGCGCCGTGGCCCGGGCGAGCGACACCGCCTGGCTGACCGCCGTCGGCGCGGACCGCCCGTACGCCACGGACGCGGACGCCACGCCACCCGGGGCGGCCGAGCGGCTGCGGAGCTGGTACTTCGGGCGGCTGGCGGATCGGGCGGCGGTCGACCGGGTGGTCGGCGCGGCGTTCCGCGATGTCACCTATCTGGCGGCGGGCCCGTCCCGGCTGCTGTCCCCTTCGGTCGCCCTGCGGACGGTGCTGCTGCCGAGGGCCCGGGGCCTGACCGACCCGCCGCTGCGTGTGGAGAGTTGACCCCGGAGGGTGCCCGGGAGGGTGCGCTCAGCCGGTCGCGTCGGTCGCGTCGCGCAGATGCGCGGCCGCCGCCTGCTCCAGGTGGGCCAGGTCGCTGCTGACCGTGGCGAAGGTGAAGCCCTGGGCCAGGCGCTTGGCGGCCGTGGCCCCGTCGGGGCAGTGGATACCGGCGGCGATGCCCGCGGTCCGTGCCTCCTCGGCGACCTTCGCCAGCGCCGCCTCGAACTTCTCCGCCACCGAGGTGTCCGTCGACGTGCGGCCGCCGAGTGCGATGGTGAGGTCGGAGGGGCCGATGTAGACGCCGTCGAGACCGTCCGTGGCGCAGATCTCCGCGGTGTTGGCCAGTCCCTGGGCCGTCTCGATCATCACGACGCAGGCCACTTGCCGGTTGGACTCGGCCGGGGCGGGGCCGACGCGCAGACCCGAGCGCATCGGGCCGTAGGAGCGCACCCCGAGCGGGGGGTAGCGGCAGTGGCTCACCGCGGCGGCCGCCTCCTCGGCGGTGTTGACCAGCGGGACGATCACCCCGCGGGCGCCGGCGTCGAGGGCCTGGCCGATCCAGAAGCCGTCGTTGCCCGGGACGCGCACCATACCGGCGGCGGTGCCACGGGCGTCGATGGCGGTCATCGCGCCGAGGGTGCCCTTGTAGTCGAGGAGGCCGTGCTGGGCGTCGACGCAGATGTAGTCGTAGCCGAGCCCGGCCAGGCGCTCGGTGCCGACGGGGTTGTCGAGGACGACCCAGTAGCCGATGATCCGCCGGCGGGCGCGCAGCCGGACCGCGAAGTCGGCGGGGGAAGTGTTCATGCTGTCAGCTTCTCTCCTTCGGCGAGTTGTATCCGGCGAGTTGTGTTCGGCGAGATGTGCGGCCCCTTCGCTCCATGCGTGTTGTGAGCGGCACGCTCGCATGATTGCACGCAACACGCAAGTCTCTGCCCCGCGTCTCCGGCGAAACAGCGCGAAATGCGCAGACTGGTAGGGTTGCTCAGGGCTGCGCAGAGTCGCGCAGAGTTACGGAAGGATGGGGGCCGCGATGCGTCAGGAGGTCGGGGCGGAGGAGCGCAGGCGGCTGCGCGCCGGGGACCGCCGGGAACTGATCGCCCGGATGATCCAGACCGATGGCACGGTCGTCGTGGAGGAGCTGGCCCGCTCGCTGGAGGTGACGCCCTCCACCATCCGCCGGGATCTCGCGCTCCTCACCGAACAGGGCACCATCGCCCGCACCTACGGCGGCGCGATGAGCGCCGGTCACACCGCCGAGCCCACCCTGGGGCAGCGCAGCGGACTCGCGGTCGCCGAGAAGGACCGCATAGGGCGCTGGGCGGCCGCGCGGATCGGGCCGGGCGACACCGTCATCCTCGACGCCGGCACCACCACCGGACGGCTCGCCCATCATCTGCGCGCCCGCATCGAGCTGACCGTGATCACCTGCGGGCTCACCGCGCTGCGCGAGCTGGCCGAGGCGGACGGCATCGAGCTGATCACCCTCGCCGGGACCCTGCGCCATGTCAGCCAGGGCTTCGTCGGACCGCTCGCCGAGCTGACCCTGTCCCGGCTGACCGCGGACAAGGTCTTCCTCGGCGCCGACGGGCTGGACGCGCGGCTGGGGATATGCGAGGCGAGCCTCCAGCAGACCTCGCTCAAGGAGATGATGGCCGACCGCGGCAAGGAGGTGTACGTCCTCGCCGACAGCAGCAAGCTGGGCCAGTCCCCGTTCACCGCCTGGGCCCCGCTGGACCGGCCGTGGACGCTGGTCACCGACAGCGGCGCGACCGATGACCAGCTCGGCCCGTTCCGGGCACTGCCCGACACCGAGGTGATCACCGTCTGACGGCGCACCACCACGGTGACGGTGACGGGGTGAGCGGGCCGGGAGCCCGGCTCCGGCGGCCCGCTCAGTCCCGGTGCATCGGGTCAGTCCCGGTACATCCGCGGCGTGGCGGCGGCCGTCGCACCCACGCCCACGAGGCCGAAGCTGTCCTCGACCTCGGCCTTCTCGGCGGCGTTCGGATTGGGGTTGGTGCAGGAGACCCCGGCGGTGGAGCCGGACATCAGGCTCGAGCACGGCCCCGGCTTCATGTCCGGCAGACCGAGGATGTGGCCGAGCTCGTGCGAGGAGATCCGCACCGTGTTGTAGCCCTCGTCCACGGCCTCGCGGCCGAAGTAGATCGTGCCGCTGCCCAGACCGGTCGAGAGGGTGCGGGGCCAGCCGTTGTCCGCGATGATGCGGACGTTGGCCCGCTGCCCGGACGCGACCGGCTTCAGCTGGACGTTGACCACGCTCTGGTTCCAGATCGCCGCGCCCTTGGCCACGGCGTCCTTGAACTCGGCGGCCCCGCTGGCGTCGTACGTCACCGTCCGCGCGGCGGCGGTGTGCTCCGCCGGGGCGGCGGAGGCGGGGGCGGCCACGGCCTGCCCGGCCGTCAGGGCGAGCACCGCTGTCACCGCGGCGGGTAAGGCGCGTATGAACTTGCTGGATCTCACGATCGGCCTCCTCGTGGGGGAAGGATGGACGGAGCAAGTGGGCATGAGCATGGCATGTCGCCGTCTCATCGGCCACTGTGCCCACCCACCTTGCCTCATCCGGCCGGTTGTCCACAGGCGGTCACCGCCAGTACCTCCCGGCACCCTAGAATCGCCGGATGGCTCTCCCCGACACCGGCCCCGACATGAGCGACGCGCCCGGCCCCGAGACGAGCGAGGCGCTCGGCGTTCTGCACCGCGTCTTCGGTTACGACTCGTTCCGGGGAGGGCAGCAGGAGATCATCGACCATGTGGTGGCCGGTGGTGACGCGCTCGTCCTCATGCCGACCGGCGGTGGCAAATCGCTGTGCTACCAGATCCCGGCGCTGGTGCGGAAGGGTGTCGGCGTCGTCGTCTCGCCGCTGATCGCGCTGATGCAGGACCAGGTCGACGCGCTGCGGAACCTCGGGGTGCGGGCCGGGTTCCTCAACTCCACCCAGGACCTGGACGAGCGGCGGATGGTCGAGGCCGAGTTCCTCGCGGGCGAGCTGGATCTGCTCTATCTCGCCCCGGAGCGGCTGCGGGTCGAGCACACGCTGCGGCTGCTGGACCGGGGCACGGTCTCGCTGTTCGCCATCGACGAGGCGCACTGTGTGGCCCAGTGGGGGCACGACTTCCGGCCCGACTATCTGGCCCTGTCCGAGCTGCACGAGCGCTGGCCCACCGTGCCCCGGATCGCGCTGACCGCGACCGCCACCGAGGCCACCCACACCGAGATCGCGTCCCGGCTGAAGCTCCAGGACGCGCTGCACTTCGTGGCCAGCTTCGACCGCCCGAACATCCAGTACCGGATCGCCCCCAAGAACGAGCCGAAGAAGCAGCTGCTGGAGCTGTTGCGCACCGAGCACCCGGGCGAGGCGGGGATCGTCTACTGCCTGTCCCGCTCCTCGGTGGAGAAGACGGCCGAGTTCCTGGTCGCCCAGGGCATCGACGCGGTGCCGTACCACGCGGGGCTGGACGCGCGGACCCGTGCCGAGCACCAGGCGCGCTTCCTGCGCGAGGACGGTCTGGTCGTGGTGGCCACGATCGCGTTCGGCATGGGGATCGACAAGCCCGATGTGCGGTTCGTGGCCCATCTGGACCTGCCCAAGTCCGTGGAGGGCTACTACCAGGAGACGGGCCGGGCCGGGCGTGACGGTCAGCCCTCCACCGCATGGCTGGCGTACGGGCTCCAGGACGTGGTCCAGCAGCGGAAGATGATCGACACCTCCGAGGGCGACGACACCCATCGGCGCCGCCTCGGCGCCCATCTCGACGCGATGCTGGCGCTGTGCGAGACGGTGGAGTGCCGCCGGGTGGGGCTGCTGGCGTACTTCGGCCAGCAGTCCACCCCCTGCGGCAACTGCGACACCTGCCTCACGCCCCCGGAGTCCTGGGACGGCACCGTCCCCGCGCAGAAGCTGCTGTCCACGGTGGTGCGGCTCAAGCGGGAGCGCAACCAGAAGTTCGGCGCGGGGCAGATCATCGACATCCTGCTCGGCAAGAAGACGGCCAAGGTCATCCAGTTCGACCATGACGCGCTGTCGGTGTTCGGCATCGGGACCGAGCTGCGCGAGGCCGAATGGCGTGGCGTGGTACGGCAGTTGCTGGCCCAGGGGGTGATCGACGTCGAGGGGGACTACGGCACGCTGGTGCTCACCGACGCGAGCGCGGAGGTGCTGAACCGGCAGCGCGAGGTCAGGCTGCGGCGCGAGCCGGAGAAGGCGTCACGCACCGCGAAGACGAAGACGGGGGCCTCGGGGAAGGTCAAGAAGGCCCCGGTGGATCTGCCGGAGGAGGCCGTGCCGGTCTTCGAGCGGCTGCGCGCCTGGCGGGCGGCGACCGCGAAGGAGCAGGGCGTCCCCGCGTATGTGGTCTTCCACGACGCCACTCTGCGCGAGATCGCGACCCTTGCCCCGGCCACGCTCGAGGAGCTCGGCACGGTGAGCGGGGTCGGTGAGAACAAGCTGGTGAAGTACGGGCAGGGGATTCTGGACACCCTGGCGTCCTGACCGCCCGCCCCAGTCGTCTGACGGCATGTCAAACCCCCGCTTCCGCAAGCCGGGAGCGGGGGTTTGGCATCTCTGGAGCACAGGGGTTACCGATGAGTGTTACCTGAGGTAACGTCAGGGCCCGTGGTCCGTGGCCGCCGGGGACTGGGGTGCTCCGGCGGCCACTCACCCTCGCGCCGTTCCTCATACCGTACGAGGCGGTTCCTACAGCTCCTTGATGCGGATGTCGCGGTACGAGATCACATCATCGGTGCTGTGGACCTGGAGACCGATGTACCCGGAGGAGTACCGACGGCCGTCCGTGCCGGGGTCGTCCGAGCGCGGCGGGGTGAACTCCTGGCCGCCGGTGTTCTCGAACTCATTGAGCAGCACACCGTTGCGGTAGATCGAGAAGTGCTGACCCACCACCCGGATCTCATAGTCGTTCCAGCTGCCCTTGGGGGTGACCCCCGCCCCGGCCAGCCCGACCCGGTCGAACCCGTAGATCGAGCCGGTCTTGTACATGTCGCCGTCCGGGCGGTCGAGGATCTGCACCTCGTGCCCGTACTTGATGGCGACCCACTCCGGGCGGGACTCCTCGGGGTGGTCATGGACGTACGGGAAGCGCACGAAGACACCTCCGTTGGCATTGCCCGTCCCGGGTGCGTCATCGCGGAACTGGAGCTTCAGCGAGAAGTCGTCGTACGTCCGCTGCGGGAACCACAGCATGCCCATGCCCTGGACCGAGGTGCTGCTGGTGATGCTGCCGTCGTCGTTGAGACCGAAGGCCCCGCCGCCCACGTGCTGCCACCTGTCGAGGGACTTCTTGGTGCCGTCGAACAGCGGGCGGTAGCCCTCGTCCTGACCGGGCTTGCCGATCCCGGACTGCTTGGCCGCCTTGTTGATCGCCCGGTATTCGCGCTGGTCGACGACCCCGTCGGCGAGCAGCTTGTCGGTGACGGCGGTGACGTGCTTGAGGAAGAGGGCGTGGGAGGACCAGTCCTTCTCGTCCTCGATCAGCTCATTGATGGTGCAGCGGCTGCGGGTGATGCGGTTGGGGACGCCGGTGTCCACCGTGCCGACGATCACCGTGAGGCGCTCGTCCCACTCCGGACACGCGGGCGCCGGCACCCCGCCGCCCTCGGCCACGGTGAACGCGATCTGCCGGGCCTCGGAGGTGTTGCCCGCCTTGTCGGTGGCGCGGTACGCCACGGTGTGACGGCCCACCCGGTCCAGCACCACGGGGGTGGTGTAGGCGAGGTACGGACCGCTGTCCAGGGAGTACTCGACCTTCTCCACCCCGGAGTCGTCGTCCGCGGCGGTGAGCGTGACCTTGGCGCTGCCCACATAGGCGCCGTCGGAGTTCTTCGTGCCGTCGACCTGCGCGGAGGTCGACGGGGGGATGGTGTCCTCGGCCGGCGGGACCACCACGGTGAAGTCCACCGACTTCACCGCCGACACATTGCCCGCCTTGTCCGCCGCCCGGAAGCGCACCGTGTGCGCGCCCGCGTCATCGACCATCACCGGACCGGTGTAGGGCTGGAACTCCCCCTGGCCCAGGGCGTAGTCGATCCGGTTGACCCCGGAGCCGGTGTCGGAGGCGGTGATGGTCACGGTGGCCATGCCGATGTACGCACCGGACGGATCCTTCTCACCGGAGACGGTGGCGGAGGTCTCCGGCGGTGTGGAGTCGTCCGTCGGCGGCGCCACCACGGTGAAGTCCACCGACTTCACCTCCGACACGTTCCCCGCCTTGTCCACCGCCCGGTAGCGGATGGTGTGCTGCCCGACCTGGTGCACCATCACCGGAGCGGTGTACGGCTGGAACGCCCCGTCGCCTTCGGCGAACTCGATCCGGTCCACGCCGGAACCCTCGTCGGTGGCGGACACGCTGACGGTGGCCATTCCGATGTACGCGCCGTCCGCGTTCTTCTCCCCCTCGACCTTCGCCGACGCGTCGGGCGCGGTGGTGTCCTCGCCCCCGCCTCCGTCGGTGACCACCAGGATGCCCTGCATCTGGCCGTGGCCGGGGATGGTGCAGTGGTAGCGGTAGCGGCCGGGGCTGAGGGTGACCTCGACGGTGTGCTTGCCGCCGCTGTCGTCCGAGGGGTTGGCGAGGATGTTCAGCGGGACGTCGTTGTTGTACTCGGGGTCGGAGACATCGAAGGTCAGGGTGTGCGGCATCCCCATGGTGTTGCCGGTGGCCGTGCTGTTCTCGAAGACGATGGTGGTCTTCCCGGCGACCGCGGTGGTGGGCGCCGAGGCGTACTTGGTGATGTCGTCACCCGCGGTCCAGGTGAGGGTCTGCTGTGCGGCGGCCTGCCGGGTGTCGTCCTGCCCGTAGGCCACCGTCGCCGTCCCCGAGCTCAGCCCGAGGACCATGAGCAGCGCGGCGAGCAACGGCAGCCAGGGTCTGATGGGTTTGGGGCGCCTTCGTTTCACGGTCACTCCGCCTTCCTGGCCAGATCCTGGGCGAGCGGAGTGGGCTCGCCACCGGTGTACGTGATGTGCCACAGCGCCGACTTGGAGTCGGAGGTGAAGAAGCCGCGCCCGTAGTCGAGGACGTAGAGCGAGCCGTCCGGGGCGAACTTCCAGTCCATGAGGTTGCGGATGCCGTCGGCGCCCACCGGGATGATCTTCTTCAGGGATTCCGCGTGCACCGGCAGCCCGCCCTTGCCGACGGTCTTCGGGTCGGTCAGCACCGCGTGGCGCGGCTGGTCGGCGTCGTAGAAGTCGCCGACGAACCACTTGCCGTCCCAGTACTGGGGCCATTTGGTGGTGCTGTTACTGGTGGCGTCGTACCGGTAGACCGGGCCGTTCATGGTGGCCTGGCCGCCGCCCTTGAGCCACGGCAGCAGGAACTTGGCCTCCGACGCCTTGTAGCTGGGGATGCCGTTCGCGTCCCGCGGATAGTCGGGGGCGCCGCCCTGGGGCGAGTACCAGATGGTGTTCCCGGTGATGGGCGGCAGGTTCACCAGACCGTTGTTGTTGGGTGACTCGTTCTTGGGGTGGTCGCAGTCGTACCAGCCCAGCGGCTTGCTGGGGTCGGGGAGATTGCGGTCCCGGTAGGGCTGCTTGTTGCCCATGCAGAACGGCCAGCCGTGGTTGCCCGCCTTGGTGATGGCGGCGAAGGTGTCGTACTTGGCCGGGCCCCAGGTGGTGCTGGGCTCGCCCGCGTCGGGGCCGACCCAGCCCGCGTAGAGGATGTCGGTCTTCTGGTCCACGAAGATCCGGGCCGGGTTGCGCACCCCCATCACATAGATCTCGCCACGGGTCTTGCCGCCGCCCTCGTCGGGCTCCTTACCGGTGAAGAGATTGCCCTCGGGGAGGGTGTAGGTGCCGTCGTCCTCGGGGTGGATGCGCAGGATCTTGCCGTTGAGGTTGTTGGTGTTTCCCGCGGTGCGGCGGGCGTCGGCGAAGGAGACGCCCTTGTAGTTCGGCTGCGGGTTGTTGCCCGAGTAGCCGTCGCTGAACTGGGAGGAGTTGTTGTCCCCGGTGGCGATGTAGAGGTTGCCCTTGGAGTCCCAGCTCATCCCGCCGCCCGCGTGGCAGCAGCTGTGGATCTGGACCGGCCAGGAGAGCAGGACCTTCTCCGAGCCCAGGTCCAGCTTGTTGGTCTTCAGGTCCAGGGTGAACCGGGAGACACGGCGCTCGGCCATCTGGGTGTCCCGGTTGATCCGGGAGTGCGGGGTGTAGTGCAGATACACCCAGCCGTTGGTGAGGAAGTCCGGGTCCAGCTCGATGCCGAGCAGCCCCTCCTCGACCTTGATCAGCTCATCGCCGCCGCCCTTGTTCCCGAAGACGGTCAGGGCGCCCGCGAGGGTCACCTTGCCGGTGGCCGGGTCGTAGACATGGATCTGGCCCTGGCCCTTGCCGATGTCCGGGTTGTTCCAGTCGGTGACCACGGGCGCGCTGTTGTCGCCGCCGCCCCGGCCGATGTACAGCACCCGGCCGTCCTTGGCGGTGACGAGGCCGTGCGGCTCGCCGATCTGGTCGGACTGGCCCGGCTGATTGGGCTTGGTGACGCGCTCGGCCTTGTAGTTCGCGTTGATGGTGGCCTTGCAGTCGGCGCGGGAGAGCCGGGTGGTCCACAGCAGCGCGCCGCGCAGATGGGCGCGGAAGTCGGTCTCCTGGAAGGTGGACACCGTGCCGCCCATGCCGGTGTAGAAGGAGCGGCCGCCGTCGTAGTCACGGCACCAGGAGATCGGGTGGTCCGCGCCGTTGGCGCCGGCGCCCGGCTGGTAGCTGGACTCGCGGACCCGGGCCACGGTGTGCACGGTGCCGGAGGGGTTGTCCTTCCAGTTGAGCCAGGTGTCGGTGCGCTTCCACTCCAGCGGCAGCTCCTTGGTGGCCGGGTGGACGCGGTCGCCGACCTCCACCACGGCCCGCTGGGCGGTGGCCGGGCTGGTGGTGGCCGGGCGGGCGCCGATCAGCCCGCTGAACCAGTCGGAGTACGGCTCGTTGCGGGCCGCGTCACGGATGCCGAGGAAGCCGCCGCCCGCCTCCATGTACGACTCGAGCCCCGCCTCCTGCTCGGGGTCGAGCACATCGCCGGAGCCGGTCAGGAAGACCACGGCGTTGTACTTGCCGAGCTTGGGCTTGGTGAAGACCGAGGCGTCGGCGGTGGCGTCGACGGTGAACCGGGTCGCCGCGGGGCCCTGGTTGCCGATCCGCTCGATGGCCTCGATGCCCGCGTTCACCGTGGCCGGCTCCTCCCCGGCCGAACCGTGGAACACCAGGACCCGGACGTTGTCACCGCCGGGCGGCGACGGCAGCGTGAGTGGCGCACGATCCTCGGGCCGGGCGCTGGCGGGGGTCCCGCCGAGCAGGGTCGCGGTGAGGGCGCCGAAGAGCAGTGCCGCCACCCCCGCGCGTCTCCTTCGCAGCCGACCGACTGTCAGCCCTCGCCTCTTTGAGGGCATTTGGTACGGTATGTCCCGCATTGGTCACCCATCCCTCTCACGTACCTATAACACCGCTGAAGGAAGCTAGACGGCTTTTCGCAAGTCGCCAATAGCTATGACCGCAACTCAACGAACTTTGTCCTGAGTGTGGATGAACGAGCGTCCCCCGGCTACCGTGAAAGCACCCCGGGGCATCTGCGCATCGTCAACGGCAGGGGATCCACAGCGATTTGGGAGAACGATGAGCGACGCACCCGGCTTCACCTCCAGACGCGGTCTCAGCAGACGGCTCTTCACCGGCGGCGCGGCCGCCGCGGCCGTCGGACCGCTGGCCCTCACCTCCCCCGCCGCCGCGAAGGCGCCGAAGGCCCCGTCCGGCGGGGTCGAAACGGCGACCGCGGGCGGTACGGTCCGCCATCTCAAGCTCTACGCGGAGAAGCTGCCGGACGGATCGATGGGGTACGGACTCGAGAAGGGCAAGGCCAGCATCCCCGGTCCGCTGATCGAGCTGACCGAGGGCGACACCCTGCACATCGAGTTCGAGAACACCATGGACGTCACGGCCAGCCTCCATGTGCACGGCCTGGACTACGACGTCGCCAGCGACGGCACCCAGCTCAACCGCAGCGCCGTGGAGCCGGGCGGCACCCGCACCTACACCTGGCGCACCCACGCGCCGGGCAAGCGCGCCGACGGCACCTGGCGGCCGGGCAGCGCGGGCTACTGGCACTACCACGACCACGCGGTGGGCACCCCGCACGGCACCGGCGGCCTCCGGAAGGGGCTGTACGGGCCGGTGGTGGTGCGGCGGGCGGGCGACATCCTGCCGGACAAGCAGTTCACGATCGTCTTCAACGACATGACGATCAACAACAAGGCGGGGCACGACGCCCCCGAGTTCCGGGCCACGGTGGGCGACCGCGTCGAGATCATCATGATCACCCACGGCGAGTACTACCACACCTTCCATATGCACGGGCACAGGTGGGCGGACAACCGCACCGGGCTGCTGGAGGGCCCGGACGATGTCAGCCGGGTCATCGACAACAAGATCACCGGGCCCGCCGACTCCTTCGGCTTCCAGGTGATCGCCGGGGAGAACGTCGGCGCGGGCGCCTGGATGTACCACTGCCATGTCCAGAGCCACTCCGACATGGGCATGGCCGGGCTGTTCCTGGTCGCCAAGGCCGATGGCACCATCCCCGGCTACGACCCGCACCGGCTCTCCGCGCACCGCCCGGGGTAGCCGCCGGAGCGACACGACGGGGCGGGCCGCCGGGCCCGCCCCGTCGCCTTGTCGCCGTATCGCCCCGTCAGGCGGTGTGCAGCCGCAGGCCGTACACCGAGAGGATCTCGTTGACCGGCTGGTACCAGGTCTCGCCGCCGCTGGAGCAGTTGCCCCAGCCGCCCGAGGTCACGCCCTGGGCCTGGTCGCCGCTGATGAACGAGCCGCCGGAGTCGCCGCCCTCGGCGCACACGCTGGTCTTGGTCATCTGGTACACGGCGCCCTGGCTGTAGTTCACGGTCTCGTTCTTGGCCAGGACCGTGCCGCAGTGCCAGTGGGTGGTGGAGCCGGAGCGGCAGATGGAGGCGCCGATCGGGGCCTCGGCGGAGCCGCGGACCAGTTGGTCGGGGACGGTGCCCCAGCCGAGCACCACCGGCACGGTCCACCAGCCGCTGCCGACGCTGACGTAGGCGTAGTCATTGCCGGGGAAGGAGGAGCCCTGGAAGTTGCCGATGTACGAGCCGTCCCAGCCGCTGACGGAGCCCCCCGCCTGCCCGCAGTGCCCGGCCGTGACGAAGCCGCCCTGGACCGAGAAGCCTATGGAGCAGCGGACGTTGCCGGTGTAGTACGGGTCGCCGCCCACCGTGCCGGCGGCGAAGGTCGTCGGCGCCTGGGCGGGGGCCTTCTCGACGGTGACCGGGACGGAGGCCGAGCGCTTCGCCTCGCGGAGGAACGCCCGCACGGCGGCGTCGTCTTCGCTCCCCTGCCGGACCCGGACCACGACGGCGCCCGCGCGGGGGTCGGTGCTCCAACTGCTCACCCCGGCCGGGGCGGCCTGCTTCCGGGCCTTCTTGTCGAGGCGCGCCTTGGCGGCGTCGAGCGCGTCGGCGCTGTGCTCGACGACCCGGGTGGTGGCGCCCGTGGCCCGTACCGACGCGGCCCGCTCGGCGCTGGTGACGCCGACGACCAGCTTCCCGCTGCCCGTGTCGAACCACGAGCCGCCGTAGGAGGCGCCCGCGGCGCGCTTGGCCTTGGGTTCCAGCCTCATGGCGGTGGCCTCCTGGCCCAGCCGCTCCCGCGCCTGGTCCGCGGTCAGGCCGAGGTCCCGGCCGAGCGCGCGGACGAGGGTGGCGGACGGAGCCGCCGCGGGGGCGGGCTTCGCCGCGGCGGCGGGCTTCGCCGCAGGGGCGGGCGTCGCCGCGGGGGCGTCGGCGCCGGATGCCGCGGCGGCGGTCGAGAAGGCCCCGCCGGCGCCCGAGAGGGCGCCGAGGACGAGGAGTGCGGACAGTCCGGCACGGACAACGGGCTTCCGTCTCATGGAGGTTCCCCTTCTGCTGGGCAGGTGAGAGCGCTTTCACATGTCGATCGCGCAGAGCCTAGCGAGCCACCGGGGAAAGTCCAGACCAAAGCCGTGATCGGTCACGGTCGGGCAGGATGCCCCCGCGGACTCAAGGGGCTTCGTCCGGATTCCAGTTGAGCAGCCGCACCTGGGCGACCGTGCGGACATGGCGGCGCATGGCCGCGGCGGCGGCCTTGGGGCGGCGCTCGGCGATGGCGTCCAGGATGCGCTGGTGCTGGGCGAGCGAGCGCCTGGGGCGGCCGGGCTGGCGCAGCGACTCCTCACGGCTCTCGGCGATCTGGTCGGCGATCGAGCGCATGAACTCGGCGAGCAGCGGGCTGTGCGCGGCCGCGGTGACGGCGGCGTGGAAGCGGCGGTCGCCCTCGACGCCATGGCGGTCGGACTCGATCTCGTCCTCCATCCAGTGCAGGGCCTGCTGGAGGGCGATGAGATCGTCGTCGGTGCGGCGCTCGGCGGCGAGTTCGGCCAGCTTGGTCTCCAACGCCTCGCGGGCGTCGAGCACATCGGGCAGCCTGCGGCGGCGCTCCACCAGCCGCTCGACGGGCTCGGTGTCGAGGCTGTCGCGCAGCAGGCACATTCCGCCGCCCTGGCGCACCTCGACGAGCCCCTGCACCTCGAGGACGACGATGGCCTGCTTGACCGAGGCGCGGCTGATGCCGAGGCGCTGGGCCAGCTCGCGCTCGGTGGGCAGCCGGTCGCCCGCCTTCAGGCCGCCCTCCTCGACGTAGGCGCGCAGCCTCTCCAGCACCTGCTCGTACAGGCGCTGACGGTTCATCGGGCGCAGCGCGTCCTCGACCATACGGGCTCCCCCCATCGCGGTTTGTGATGGCCCCGATTCGCAGCGTAGCACCGGGTGGCCGGACGGTGTGGTGGTTGTGCGGCCCTGTGGATAACTGGCCAATTGGCTGAGCCAATCTGCCACCGATGTCTTGACGGCCGAACCGCCCGGCCCTCAACGTGAGTCAGCCAGCAGGCCACTTGGCCCGACCGTCCCCGGTCCGCCGACCGATTCCCCGTGACGGGAGCGCTCGATGTCCGACGAATTGATCTCGATACTCGTGCTGGTGGTGGTCTTCGTCATCGCCACCACCCGGTCGATCAACATGGGCGCCCTGTCCTTCGCCGCCGCCTTCGGCGTGGGCGAGCTGGTCGCCGACTTCAGCGCGGACCACATCTTCGCCGGGTTCCCGGGCGATCTGTTCGTGGTGCTGGTGGGGGTGACGTATCTGTTCGCCCTCGCCCGCGCCAATGGCACCACGGACTGGCTGGTGCACGCCTCGATCCGGCTGGTGCGCGGGCGGGTCGCGCTGATCCCGTGGGTGATGTTCGCGATCAGCGCGGCGCTGACCGCGATCGGGGCGGTGAGCCCGGCGGCGGTGGCGATCGTCGCCCCGCTCGCGCTCTCGTTCGCCGCGCGGTACCAGATCAGCCCGCTGCTGATGGGTGCCATGGTGGTGCACGGCTCCCAGGGCGGCGGCTTCTCCCCCATCAGCATCTACGGATCGATCGTCAACGGCATCGTGGACCGGGAGAAGCTCCCCGGCAACGAGATCACGCTGTTCCTCGCGAGCCTGGTGGTCAACCTGATCATCGCCGCCGTCGTCTTCGTCGTCTGTGGCGGGCTGAAGCTCCCCAGGACCGCCGTCGCCGATGAGAAGCGGGTCGACGGGGCGGAGGAGGCACCGGCCGACGCGGAGGGCCGGCTCACCCCGGCCCGTATCGCCACCCTGGCCGCGCTGGTGGCGCTGGTGGTCGCGGTGCTCGCCTTCGACCTGGACGCCGGGCTCACCTCGATCAGCCTCGCCGTGGCCCTGAGCGTCTTCTGGCCGGACCACGGCAAGAAGGCGGTGAACGAGGTCACCTGGCCCACGGTGCTGCTGATCTGCGGTGTGCTCACCTATGTCGGGGTGCTGGACGAGATGGGCACCATCGACTACGCGGGCAAGGCGGTCAGCGACATCGGGATTCCGCTGCTCGCCGCCCTGCTGCTCTGCTACATCGGCGCGATCGTCTCCGCCTTCGCCTCCTCGGTGGGCATCATGGGCGCACTGATCCCGCTCGCCGTTCCCTTCCTCGCCCAGGGCGACATCGGCGCGGTGGGGATGATCGCGGCGCTCGCGGTGTCGGCGACCGTCGTCGACATCAGCCCCTTCTCGACCAACGGGGCGCTGGTGCTGGCCAACGCGCCGGATGTGGACCGGGACCGGTTCTTCCGGCAGCTGATGATCTACGGCGGGATCATGGTGGTCGCGGTGCCGCCGGTCGTCTGGCTGGCGATGGTGGTCCCCGGCCTCGGCTGAGCGGGCCGACGGGCAACCGGCCGGGCGGGAACGCGGGCTCAGCCCGGTGGCAGCGGAACCCAGTGGGATTCGCCCGGCGCCACGGTCAGCGAACGGTCGGCGAGCCGCACCTCGATCGGGCGCTCCTCCGAGTCCGGCACGCTGATCCACAGCCGCCCGGCCCGCACCCGCAGGGCGACGCCCCAGTGGCCGCGGTAGCGCATCGAGAACCGGTACTCCGACAACCCTGGCAGCCCGGACGGCTCGGGCAGCGGCACCGGGTCCAGCCACAGGGCGTCCTCGCGGGTCTCAAGACCGGTCAGCCCGCGCTGCACCAGATCGAGGGTGCCGCCCATGGCGCCGAGGTGGATGCCCTCGCCGGTGGTGCCGCCCTGGACGTCCGCCACATCGCCCAGCAGCGCCTCCTGGCAGTGCCGCCATGCCTCGGCCCGGCGCGCCCGCGCCAGCACCCAGCCGTGCACCAGCTCGCTGAGGGTCGAGCCGTGGCTGGTCCGGGACAGGTAGTACGCCACGGTGGCCCGCCAGATGTCGTCGTCCAGGGCGTAGCCGAGCCGCCGGAAGAGGCCCGCCAGTTCGGCGGGGCTGAAGAGATAGCCGAGCATCAGCGCGTCGGCCTGCTTGGAGACCTGGTAGCGGTTGACGGAGTCGCCCTCGGACTCCAGGATCCGGTCCATCCTGCGGATGTCGCCGTAGCGGGCGCGGTAGCCGTCCCAGTCGAGCTCGACCAGCTCCCCGTAGCCGTCGAACTGGCTGATGACGCCCTGGTGGAAGGGGACCAGCAGCCGCCGTGAGACGTCCTCCCAGCGCTCCGGCTCCGCGCGGTCCAGGCCCACCCGCTCGAACAGCTCGCGGCGGCGCGGCTCGGGCAGGGTGCGGGCGAGCTCCAGGGCCCGGTCGAGCACCCAGGCGGCGGTGACGTTGGTGTACGCGTTGTCGTCGATCCCGGGGCGGTCGGCGCCGGGGTAGCCGTCGTGGTACTCATCGGGCCCGACCACCCCACGGAGGCGGTACCGCCCCCGCTCCGGATCGAGAACGGCGGTGTCCGCCCAGAAGCGGGCGATCTGCAGCAGCATCTCCGCGCCCTTGGTGTGCAGGAACTCGGTGTCGCCGCTGGCCTGGCAGTACTGCCACACGTTGTACGCCACCGCCGAGCCCACATGGTGCTGCAGCCGGGAGTTGTCCGGCAGCCAGCGGCCGGAGCGCGGGTTCAGATGCAGCGTCTGGGTCTCCTCGCGCCCGTCGCTGCCGCTCTGCCAGGGGTACATCGCCCCGGCCCGCCCGGCGTCCGCGGCGGCGCGGCACGCCTGGGGCAGCCGCCGGTGGCGGTAGTGCAGCAGGGCCCGGGACACCTCGGGGAAGTGGAGGTTCAGATACGGCAGCACGAACAGCTCGTCCCAGAAGACATGTCCGCGGTACGCCTCGCCGTGCAGTCCCCGGGCGGGGACGCCCACGTCCAGCTCCGCGGTGTGCGGCGAGAGCGTCTGGAGGATGTGGAACAGGTGCAGCCGCAGGACGTGGCCCGGCTCGCCGGGGACCTCCAACGCCGCCTCGCGCCACAGGTGTTCCCATGCGGTGCGGTGGGAGGCGAGCAGCTTCCCGAACTCCGGCGCCCGGGCCACCGCGTCGAGGGCGGCCTGGGCCGGATCGCTGATCGCGGGGTCCTTGGAGGTGTACAGCGCCACGGTCTTCTCGACGGTGACGGGGGCGTCCGGCGCGAGCGGCACGGCCAGGGTGCGCAGCGCGGCGCTGTGGGTGAGCCGCTGCCCGGTACCGGTGGGTGTCCCACCGCGCACGGCCAGGGTGCGCGCGGCCATGGCCACGCGCACCTCGGAGCCGGTGGTGCGGCAGCTCAGCCATACGGTGTCGGGGCCCGCGGCGCCGGTGCGATGGTCCATGAGATGGCGGCCGGCCAGCGCGTCGTAGCGGGCCACGCCGGTGTTGGCCACGGCACCGTCGAGCCCCGACTCCAGCTCGACGGTGCCGGACCAGCCCTCGGCCCGGAAGGTGGTGCGCAGGGCAGCCAGATGCGGATCCCCCATGTGGACGAGGCGCTGCTGCTCGACGTGGAGCACCCGGCCGTGGCCATCGGTGAACCGCAGCCGCCGCATGAGGGTGCCGTGCCGGAGGTCGAGGGTCTGCCGGTAGCCGGTGAGCTCGTCCCCGTCGGGGGTGAGCCAGCCGCCGGGGCCCGCGGGCCGGTCCGGGTCGCGAACGCGGTAGCGCAGCGGCAGCCAGTTCGGCAGGTTGACCATGTCCTCGTTCTCGACCTGGCGTCCGCCGACCACCGAGGTCAGCCGGTTGTAGCAGCCCGCCACATAGGTGCCGGGGTAGTGGGTGTCATCGGCGGCCGTCTCGGGGGCGGCGCCCCGGGTGGCGGCATAGCCGTTGCCGAGCGTGCACAGCGACTCCCGCAACCGCTCCTCGGCGGGCTCGTAGCCCTCGTACTCCCACACCCAGTCCGACACGGCCGATCACCGGCTCTCCTCCTCGACACCCCCATTGTGGTCCGGGCCGGAGGACTTCACCGGCTGCGCCGCGCCCCCCGCGCGGCACGCGCTCAGCAGTTCGTGTAGTCGACCCGGCTGTTGTTGTACGAGCAGGTGTCGACCGTGGAGCCGCCGGTCTTGCGGAGGGTGGCCTTGTCGCGGTCGTTGTTCCAGACGTACGCCCGGCGGTCCTGGTACTTGGTGGCCGAGGTGTCTGAGCCGGAGCCGGTCCGGACGGTCACGGTCTTGCCCGCGCCGAGGGTGTAGCCGGGGAAGGTGTACTTGTGGTTACTCGCGTCGACGAGCACCCAGCCCTTGAGGCTGACCCCGCGCGAGGTGGAGTTCTTGATCTGGACGTACTCGCCGTTGAGGCTGGAGTTGCTCCGGTTGTCCGTGCCGGGAGAGTCGTAGTAGATCTTGGAAAGGTGTACGGAACCCGCGGCACCGGCGGGTGTGGCCGGGTACAGCAGGGCGACCGCGCAGCCGGCGGCGAGCGCCGCGCCGATGCGGACGGTGTGTGCGGACATGAGTCCCCCCTTGCGTTGGTGCGTGGTGAAGCAGCGGTAACGCAGGACGGACGGGCGGCCGCGCCCGAAGATGGTTTGGAGTCAGCGAGCTGACTCCTTCGGTGCGGCCGTCCGTCCGTCTTCCCCCCACCTGTGTGGAGGACCAGAGTGGACCATGGCTGGAACGCTGCGGCAGGGCTGCGCGGCCCTTGCTCCAGGGCCGTCCGGCCCTAGCGCGAATCCGATTTCCCGCCCCGGGACCGGGGTGAGGCCGGGTCAGCGGCCGTACTGCGCCCCGCCGTTGATGTGCAGCACCTGGCCGGTGACATACGCGGCCTCCGGGGAGGCCAGATAGCGGATGGCGGCCGCGATCTCGACGGGCGTCCCGGGCTGTCCGGTGAGCGTCTGCCCGATCTGCTGGGCGATGAACTCGGGGGTGCCGCGCTCACCGAAGAACTCGGTGTCCTCGACATAGCCGGGGGCCACCGCGTTGGCGGTGACGCCCTCCGGGCCGAGCCGCCTGGCCAGCTCGAAGGTGTAGGTGTGCAGCGCGGCCTTGGTCCCGCCGTACGATCCGGGGCCGCGCAGCGACGCGACCGAGGACAGGTGGACGATCCGGCCGCCGGGCCGGGTGAGGTGGGGCAGCAGCGCCTCGGTGAGCAGCACCGCGGTCAGCACGTTGGCCTCGAAGTTCCGCTGGTACTGACCGGCGATGCCCTCGAGGGTGCCGTCGTTGGAGGGCGCGACATTGCCGCCGGCGTTGGTGACGACGACGTCAACCCCACCGTCCGCGGTGATGAACTCGGCGGCGCGCCGGGTCTGCTCAGGGTCGCTGAGGTCCGCGCTGGTCCAGGTGACCAGGTCGGCGCCGTACGCGGCGTTGAGCTTGTCCGCCGCGGCGCGCAGCACCTCGGCGCGGCGTCCGAGGATGACCACCCGGTCGCCTTCGGCGGCGAAGGTCTCCGCGGTCGCCAGTCCTATGCCGGTACCGCCGCCCGACACCACGATCCGTCGCCCCATCACGGGCCTCCTCAGTGCAGCTTGTTGAATATTGGTCACATCTATGAACAAGCACGCTAGAAAGAAAGCGCATTCCCGTCAAGGCTCAGTACTCAACAGCCGTGCTGTTGCCTTGCGTTCACTATTGACAGGTTCTGTTGGGGATGGCGCAATGGCGGCGCCCCACTTGTCCCAGCAGCAGCCCCAAAAGCTGTTCCAGCAAGGAGGACATGTGCGTTTCCGTTCATCTTTCGCCAGATCCGTGGTCGCGACCGTGACCTTGGCGCTTGGCGCGCTCGGTCTGCTGACCGCTCCAGGTCCGGCCGCGGCCGACACCCCCTCCGACGACCCCTCGATCGTCCACGGCCTCCGCGGCGACTACTACCTCCAGTCCGCCCCGGGGGCCTTCGACTTCCACGAGCTGAAGGCCACCAGCCTCGACCCCGCCCTCGACTTCGGCAACCTGGAGCCGCGGCTGCAGGCCACCACCGGACGGTCCGACGACGTCAGCGTCCGCTGGACCGGCCAGATCACACCGGAGCGCTCCGGTGCGCACACCTTCTCGATCACCGCCGACAACGGCTTCCGGCTGTGGATCGACGGCAAACCGGTCATCGACCACTGGGTGGACGACTGGGACAAAGAGCAGACCTCCCAGCCCGTCGAGCTCACCGCGGGCAAGGCGTATGACATCAAGGTCGAGTACTTCGAGCACTACGGCGGCTCCAACTTCCACCTGGCCTGGACCCCGCCGGGCGCGGCCAAGGCGCCCGTGCCCAAATCCGCCTTCCGGCTGCCCGCCGACTTCGACTACGACGGCCCGGTGGCCAGCGCCGTCCAGCCCGACGGCCGGACGCTGCTGCTGGACTTCGCCCGGCCCCTGACCACTCCCCCGGCCGATCTGACGTCGCATCTGTCCGCCGTCATCGGCGGCGCGGCCTGGCCGCTCGGGCGCGCCCGGCTGGACGCGGCCGATCCGTCCCGGCTGCTGCTCTCCCTGAAGGAGCCGGTGGTCGGCCGCGGCGGCGAGGCCGTCGTGCGCTACGACGGCGAGGGCGGTCTCGAGGACGGCGACGGCGCCATCGACCCGTATGTCTCCTTCGGTGGCAACAAGTCGACGTATCAGCTGAGCACGCCCTGGGCCAAGGATGTCGGCCCGGACAACGCCCACCCCGAGTACCCGCGCCCGCAGCTGACCCGCGATCAGTGGCGCAACCTCAACGGCAGCTGGGAGTTCGCCGCCGCCAAGGAGGGCCAGAAGCCCCCGGTCGGGCAGAAGCTCAAGGAGCGGATCCTGGTGCCGTACCCGGTGGAGTCCAAGCTCTCCGGTGTGGAGCGGCATGAGGACCGCATGTGGTACCGGCGGACCTTCACCGTCCCGGCCGACTGGAAGGTCGGCGACGGAAAGCGCTTGCGGCTGAACTTCGACGCCGTCGACTGGCAGGCCGAGGTCTATGTGAACGGCACCCGGGTGGCCGACCACCGCGGCGGCTACGACCGGTTCAGCGCCGATGTCACCGACGCCCTGCGGCCGGGCCGCACCCAGGAGCTGATCGTCGGCGTCTACGACCCGACGGACGCGGCCGACGGCGAGAACCCGCCGATGGGCAAGCAGCGACTCGACCCGAGCGGCATCTTCTACACCCCCTCCTCCGGGATCTGGCAGACCGTCTGGATGGAGCCGGTCGCCACCGACCACGTGGACACCCTCAAGCTCACCCCGGACGTCCCCGGTAAGGCCCTCACCACCGAGGTCCGCGGGGTGCGGGACGGCGTCCCGGTCACCGCGACCGCCTACGACGGACGGCGCGTGGTCGGCACCGCCACCGGGCGCACCGGGAAGCCACTGACCGTCCCCGTGCCCTCCCCGCACCTGTGGTCCCCCGACGATCCTCATCTGTACCAACTGAAGGTGACGGTCGGGCGGGGCGCCTCGGCGGACCGGGTGGAGAGCTACTTCGGCATGCGGAGCATCGCCGTCAAGGAGGTGGACGGCAAGCGGCGCACCGTGCTCAACGGAAAGCCGATCTTCTCCATGGCCACCCTCGACCAGGGGTTCTGGCCCGATGGCCTGCACACCGCGCCGACCGACGAGGCCCTCGCGTACGACCTGAAGATGCACAAGAGCATGGGCTTCAACTCGGTGCGCAAGCACATCAAGGTCGAGCCCGACCGCTGGTACTACTGGGCCGACCGGCTGGGCCTGATGGTGTGGCAGGACATGCCCGCCATGAACACGGTCACCCCGTCCGAGAAGGCGCAGGCGCAGTACGAGCACGAGATGAAGCGGATGATCGACCAGCACATCAGCAGTCCTTCGGTGGTCATCTGGGTGACCTTCAACGAGGGCTGGGGCCAGTACGGCGGCCCGAAGGTGCCCGCGCTCGCGAAGGGCTGGGACCCCAGCCGGCTCATCAACGGCGCCAGCGGCTGGAACGACACCGGCAACGGCGACCTCGCCGACATCCACGCCTACCCCGGCCCCGGCGATCCGCGCCCGGACGCCTCACGGGCGGGGGTCACCGGCGAGTACGGCGGGCTGGGCCTGGCCGTCCCGGGGCATGCCTGGCCCGTACAGCACACCTATGTCGGCGTGGACAAGGACCAGTACACCGACGAGTATCTGAAGCTGCTGGACAAGGTGCGCGGGCTGGTCGCGTGCAACGGCAGCAGCGGGGCCGTCTACACCCAGATCACGGATGTGGAGGGCGAGCTCAACGGGCTGCTCACCTATGACCGCAAGGAGATCAAGCCCGATGTGAAGCGGCTGCGCCAGGCCCATCAGGCGCTGATCCGCGACGCGGCGGACCCGGCGTCCATGGAGTGCACCGGCTAGCCGCACGGCTCGGCGCATGGTGGTGACCCGTTCCGGGGCGCGCGTCCCCGGGGCGGGTCATTCCGCCGCCAGCGCCTCGACGGCGGCCACCGTACGGTCCACCACCACGTCGTACAGCCTGCTGTGCGCCCGCGGCAGCCGCGCCAGCAGCGGGGCCACCACCTCCCGCTCGTCCGGGGGGTAGAGGGCCAGCGCCTCGCTCAGGGCGTCCAGCTTGCGGGCGGAGACCGGGCCGCGGTGGGTCTCGTAGACCGCGTGGCCGATGACCGTGGATCCGATGAGGGTCACGGCCAGCGCGAGATCGTCCTCGGTCAGCTTCAGGGGGCGGAGCATCCGGGTGAGGGTCACCAGGGAGGAGATCCGGGCGGGCTGCTGGGTGGCGGCCATATACGGGAGCAGCTGGCGGTAGGGCAGCAGATAGTCGCGGCTGTTGTGCATCCACGCGCGCAGCCGCTCCTGCCAGGTGTCCCCCGGCGGGTCCCGGTGCTGGGCCTCGGCCAGGACCCGGTCCGCCACGGCCTGGAGGAGGTCGTCGCGGTCGGGGAAGTAGCGGTAGAGCGCCATGGGGGCGGAGCCGACCGCCTCGGCGACCCTCTTGACGGTCAGCGCGGTCTCCGGCTCGCGGACCGCGAGCTCAGCGGCGCTGCGGACGATCTGCTCGCGCGACAGACGGGGCGGGCGCCCACGTCCCCTGCGGACGGTACCCTCCGCGGTCCCGGCCATCCGGTGTCCTTTCGCTCGCCCCGTCGTACCAGGCCCCAAGGCTACGCAAGGTCGCTCGGGCGCCGCTCGTGGCCGCCCGAGGCCGTGAACCTCGTGGCCGCCGACGCCTTGGCCCCCGGGCCGTCCGACGCCTTGGACCTCATGGCCGTCCGAGGCCTTGAACGCCGCCCCGCGCCGTGCCAGCGTGACGCCCTGTCCGGCCCGTCCGAGCCCCCGGGAGACCTGACGATGACCGCATCCGACCTGCCCGTGGACATCGTGCGCGCCCGCCGCCACGGCATCGCCGATCTGCTGGCCCGCACCGCGGCCCGGCTGCCCGCCAGGACGGCGGTCGTCGAAGGACCGCTGCGCCAGACCTACGCCGAGCTGGACGCGCTGGTGAGCCGGACGGCCGGGGCCCTGGCGGCGCGGGGCATCGCCCAGGGCGATCGGGTGGTGCTCTTCGCCCGCAACTCCCACGGCTTCGTGGTCGCGTACTTCGCGCTGGCCCGGCTGGGCGCGGTTTCGGTGCCGGTCAACTTCATGCTCACCACGCCCGAAGTGGCGTATGTCCTGGACCATTCGGGAGCGGTCGGGATCATCGCGGGCACGGATCTGCTGGATGTGGCCGAGGGCGCGCTGGCCGAGGCCGCACCGCCCCGGATCGCGCTCCGCGCGGCGCTGGGAGGCGGGCGCGAGGGATGGGAGGACTTCGCCGCGCTGGGCGCGGAGCGGGGGCATCCGGTGCCCGATCCCGCCCTGGAGGACGACGACCCGGTCCAGCTGATGTACACCTCGGGGACCGAGTCGCGGCCCAAGGGCGCGATCATGACGAGCCGCAATCTGATCGCGCAATATCAGACGGCGATCGTGGACGGCGGGATGTCGGCCGACGATGTCGAGATCCATGCGCTGCCCCTCTATCACTGCGCCCAGCTGCATGCCTTCCTCACCCCCGACATCCAGCTGGGCGCCACCTGTCTGGTGCTGCCGGGCCCGGACCCGGCGACGTTGCTGGCCACGATCGAGGCCGAGCGGGTGACCAAGCTGTTCGCCCCGCCCACCGTGTGGATCGCGCTGCTGCGCCATCCGGAGTTCGAGACCCGCGATCTGTCGTCGCTGCGGAAAGGGGTACTACGGGGCGGCGCCGATGCCGGTCGCGGTGCTGGCCGAGCTGCGCCGGCGGCTGCCGGAGCTGGCGCTGTACAACTTCTACGGCCAGACCGAGATGTCCCCGATCGCGACCGTGCTGGGCCCGGCCGACCAGGAGCGCAAGGCCGGTTCGGCGGGGCGGGCCGCGCTGAATGTCGAGACGCGGGTGGTGGACGAGGCGGACCGGCCGGTGGAGCCGGGCACGGTCGGCGAGATCGTCCACCGGGGCCCGCACACCATGCTCGGCTACTGGCGGGACCCGGAGCGCACCGCGGAGGCGTTCCGCGGCGGCTGGTTCCACAGCGGCGATCTGGGGGTGCTGGACGAGGAGGGGTGCCTGACGATCGTCGACCGCAAGAAGGACATGGTCAACAGCGGTGGGGAGAACGTCTCGGGGCGCGAGGTGGAGGAGGCCGTCCACGCCCATCCGGCGGTCGCGGAGGTCGCGGTGTTCGGGGTGCCGCATCCGTACTGGATCGAGGCGGTGACCGCGGTGGTGGTGGCCAAACCGGGCCATGAGGTGACGGCGGAGGAGCTCCTCACGCACTGCCGGGCGCGGCTCGCGGGGTTCAAGGTGCCCAAGTTCGTCCGGCTCACCGAGGCGCTGCCGAAGAATCCCAGCGGCAAGATCCTCAAGCGTGAACTGCGGGAGGTCTACCGCGACATGGCCGAGGAGCCGAGTGGCGACCGGGGCGGCCATATTTGACGTACCCGTTACACAAAATTATGCGACACTGCTGCCGCACTGATGTGAATCGGCCATGCCCCGACGAAGGACCACCGTGACTTCCTCACCTCCGACCCCCGATGCCCCCGAAGCGGCGATGACCGCCCACCCGCCGCGCTCCGGCACGGTGGTCGCCGTGCTGGCGTTCGGCGGAATCGTCGTCTCCCTGATGCAGACCCTGGTCGTGCCGCTGGTCCCGGACCTTCCGGAGCTGCTGCACAGCTCGGCCTCGGACGCCTCCTGGGCGATCACCGCCACCCTGCTCGCCGGCGCCGTGGCCACCCCGGTGCTGGGCCGGCTCGGCGACATGTACGGCAAGCGGCGGACGCTGCTGCTCAGCCTGTCGATGCTGGTGGTCGGATCGGTGGTGTGCGCGCTCTCCGACGCCCTCGCGCCGATGATCGTCGGCCGTGCGCTCCAGGGCTTCTCCGCGGGCGTGATCCCGCTGGGCATCAGCATCATGCGCGATGAACTGCCCGCCGAACGGCTCGGCTCGGCGATGGCCCTGATGAGCTCCTCACTGGGCGTCGGCGGCGCCCTCGGCCTGCCCGGGGCCGCGGCGCTGGCCGAACACGCCGACTGGCATGTGCTGTTCTGGGTCTCGGCGAGCCTGGGCGTGGTGGTGATCGCGCTGGTGCTGGCGCTCGTACCGGAGTCCCCGGTACGCGGCGGCGGGCGGTTCGACCTGGTGGGCGCCGTCGGGCTGTCGGCCGGGCTGCTCTGTCTGCTGCTGGCCATCTCCAAGGGCGCCGACTGGGGCTGGGCCAGCGGTGTCACCACCGGGCTGTTCGCCGCGGCGGTGGTCGTGCTGCTGCTGTGGAGCCGGTGGGAACTGCGGGTGACCGGGCCGCTGGTGGATCTGCGCACCACTGTGCGACGTCAGGTGCTGCTGACCAATCTGGCCTCCATCGTCATCGGCTTCGCGATGTTCGGGATGTCGCTGGTGCTGCCGCAGCTGCTCCAGATGCCCGAGGCCACGGGGTACGGACTGGGCCAGTCGATGATGACCGCCGGACTGTGCCTCGGCCCGTCCGGTCTGGTGATGATGGCGGTCTCCCCGCTGTCCGCGCGGATCACGGCCACCCAGGGCCCCAAGACATCGCTGATGCTCGGCGCCGGGGTGATCGCCGTCGGGTACGGCATGGGCATCTTCCTGATGGACGCCGTATGGCAGATCGTGGTCATCTCGTGTGTGATCGGCGCCGGGATCGGCCTCGCGTACTCCGCCATGCCCGCGCTGATCATGTCGGCGGTGCCGGTGTCCGAGACGGGCGCGGCCAACGGGCTCAACACCCTGATGCGGTCCATCGGCACCTCGACCGCCAGTGCGGTGGTCGGCGTCGTCCTCGCCCATATGACCACCGCGTTCGGGCCCGTCGAGCTCCCGTCCCTGAGCGGCTTCCGCACCGCCTTCGCGATCGGCGGCGGCGCCGCGCTGGTGGCGCTCGCGGTCGCCTCGCTGCTGCCGGGCCGCGGGCCGGACCGGCGC
>NZ_JBHYVB010000024.1:34728-85033 GCF_042750115.1 Streptomyces sp. NPDC059455 | reverse complement strand
CACACTGGGCCCCCCACCCCGCACCACAACCCCCCCCCCCACCCGGTGGGCGGGGCCCCCTGGTGGGGCTTATTTCCCCCCATCGGGGGTCCCGGGGGCGGAGCCCCCTGGTTCGGGAAGGGGCGGGTAGGGGATAGCCCGCCGCAGGCGCTACCCGGATGGTGCGCGCTCGCCGGTGCCAGGGCCGCCTCAGGAGGCGGTCCGCGTGCCGCGCTTGCCCGTCTGCTTCTTCGCGGTGGTCTTCTTGGCCGCGGCCTTCTTCGTGCCCGTGCGCTTCTTCCCGGCGGGCTCCTCCGCGGCCTTGGCGGCCTTCGTCGCCGTCCTCTTCCCGGCCGCGGTGGTCTTCTTGGCGGTGGCCTTCTTCGTCGCGGCCTTCTTCGCCGGTGCCTTCTTACGGCCGCGCAGATCGTGGACCGTCGCCTCCGCCTCCTCCTCGGCTTCACCCTCCGGGGCCTCCGGGGCTTCCGCGGCCTCCCCGGCCCCCTCGCCCCGGGCCTCCTTGGCGCTGCGGACGCTCTCCTTCAGCGCCGCCATGAGGTCGACCACCTGCGCGCCCGCGGGCCGCTCACCGGGCTCGGCGGTGGGCGTGGCGCCGGACACCTTCGCCGCCACCAGTTCCTCCAGCGCCTCGTGGTACTCGTCGCGCAGATCGCTCAGATCCACCTCTCCGAGCGTCTCCATCAGGGTGTCGGCGAGGTCCAGTTCGGCCGGCTTCACGGTCACCTTCTCCTTGGGGGCCACCCCCGCGGGCTCGCGCACCTCGTCCGGCCAGAGCAGCCGGTGCAGCGCGATGGTGTCGCCCACGACGCGCAGCATCCCCAGCCGCTCGCGGCCGCGGTGGGCGTATTTGGCGATGGCGACCTTCTCGCTGCGCTTGAGCGCCTCGCGCAGCAGGGTGTACGGCTTGGCCCCGGCGGCGCCGCTGGTGCCCAGGTAGTAGGCGTCGCCCATCTGGAGCGGGTCGATCTCGGAGGCGGAGATGAACGCCTCGATCTCCAGGGTGTGGGTGGTGGGCAGCGGAAGCGCCGCGAGGTCCTCTTCGGTGATCGGGACCAGCGCGCCGTCCGCGTCCTCGTACGCCCGCCCGATCTCGCTCGACTCGACCGGCTTGTCCTCGAGCTCGCAGACCTTGCGGTAGCGGATGCGGCCGTTGTCGCGGGTGTGGATCTGCCGGAACGAGATCGAGTGGTCCTCGGTGGCCGGATAGATCTTGATCGGAATGCTCACCAGGCCAAAGGAAATGTTCCCATTCCAGATAGATCGCATGCTTGATACCTTTCGTGAGATTCTTATCGTATGTCCCCGATCGCGGAGGTGGAGGGGCGGCGGATCACGCTCAGGAACCTCGACAAGGTCATCCATCCGGTCACCGGCACCACCAAGGGCGAGCTGCTGCACTATCTGGCGTCGACCGCTGACGCGCTCCTCGGCCATCTGCGCGGGCGGCCGCTCGCGTTCCTGCGCTACCCGGACGGCCCCGACGGCCAGAAGTTCTTCACCAAGAACCCGCCTCCGGGCACGCCTCCCTGGGTGACGACGGCCGAGGTCACCCGCCATAAGGGGGAGACCGCGCGGCAGGTGGTGATCCAGGACCTGCCCTCGCTGATGTGGTCGGCCAACCTCGTGGTGGAGCTCCACACCCCGATGTGGCGGATCGACCAGGGCGTGGGCATCGCCGACCGGCTCGTCTTCGACCTCGACCCCGGGCCGCCCGCCACGATCGTGGACTGCCGCGTCGTCGCCGTATGGCTGCGTGAACGGCTGGCCGCCGACGGCCTTACGGCGTACGCGAAGACCAGTGGCTCCAAGGGGCTGCATCTGCTGGTGCCGGTGGCGCCGACCCCCTCCCGGCAGACCACCGGCTACGCCAGACGGCTGGCCCTGGAGGCCGCGAACGCCATGCCGGACCTGGTCATCCGCAAGATGACCCGCTCGCTGCGGCCGGGGAAGGTGTACGTGGACTTCAGCCAGAACGCCGCCGCGAAGACCACCGCCGCCCCGTACACCCCCCGCGCCGTCCCCGAACCGGCCGTCTCCGCGCCCGTCACCTGGGAGGAGGTCGAGGCGTGCGGCGAACCCGCGGCGCTGACCTTCCTGATCGACGACATCCCCGCGCGGCTCGACCGCCACGGGGATCTGCTCGCCCCACTGCTCGACCCGGCGGAGGCGCGCCCGCTGCCGACGGGCGAGGCCGGTGTCGAGGAGGGCGAGGCCGGTGTCGAGGAGGACCGGGCCAACGGCCAAGGCGACGACGAAGGCGCGGCCGACCGATGACGCCGCCCTCCCACGAGCCGCCCCTTCAGCCGCCCGTTCAGCCACCCGTGGACGTGGCGCTGGCCCGTGTCGTCCCGATCCTGCCCACCGCCCCGCCCGGACGGCGGCTGGCGTACGAGCCCAAGTTCGACGGCCATCGGCTGCTGATCTTCCGGCTGGGGGACACCGTAAGGATGCAGGCACGCTCCGGCCGCATCGTCACCCGCGCCTTCCCCGACCTGGTGGCCGCCGCCCGGCCGCTGCCGCCCGGCACGGTCCTCGACGGCGAGGTGGTGGTGTGGGCGGGCGGCCGTACGGACTTCGCCGCCGTCCAGAAGCGCGCCTTCGCCGCGTCCGAGTCCCGGGCGGGGAGGCTCGCCCGGGAACTGCCCGCCTCCTACGCCGCCTTCGATCTGCTCGCGATCGGCGCGGAGGATCTGCGGCCGCTTCCGTACGAGCAGCGCCGCGCCCGGCTGATGGCGCTCCTCGAACCGCTCGGCCCACCGCTCCAGGCCGTGCCGATGACGACCGATCCGGAGCTCGCGGCCACCTGGTACGCGTCGCTCCTGGAGATCGGTATCGAGGGCCTGGTCATCAAGGAGCTGGATCAGCCCTACCGGCCGGGCCGCCACTGGCGGAAGGTGCGCCACTCGGAGACCCGGGACGCCGTCGTCGTCGGCGTCGTCGGCCCCCGCCTCCGCCCGCGCGCCCTCGCGCTGGTGCTCCCGGGCGACGACGCGCCGTTGATCTCCGCCCCGCTCTCCACGGCCGTCCGCGCCCAGCTCGGCGCGGCCCTGCGCGATCTGCCCGACCCCCAGCCCCCGCCCGCCGAACTCCCCACCGCCCTGGACCGGGTCGGTGCCGAGATCGCCTATCGCCCCATCGCCCCGGACCTGACCGTCGAGGTCCGCCAGGAGGGCACGGTCCGCCACGCGGCGACGAGGGTGATGCGCCTGCGCATCCCCGACTGATCACCTTCGGCTGACCCCGTGCCCTGTGTGCCCCGGCCGTGCGACGATGCGCGGATGCGGGTGACGGTCGTGGGCAGCGGTGACGCGTTCGGCTCGGGCGGGCGGTTCCAGACCTGCCTGGCAGTGGCCCCCGACCCGGCCGGCCCGCCCCACGTCCTGGTGGACTGTGGCGCGACCAGCCTGACGGCGATGCGTCAGCAGGGGATCGAGACCAACGACATCGACACGGCCCTGGTCACCCATCTGCACGGTGACCACTTCGGCGGTCTGCCGTTCCTCGTCCTCGACGGGCAGTTCAGGCGCCGCACCCGTGATCTGACCGTGGTCGGCCCGCCCGGGACCGGTGACCGGCTGACGCGAGCGATGGAAGCGCTGTTCCCCGGCTCGAGCGGGGTGCGACGGCGCTTCGACGTCCACGTCATGGAGCACGCCGACCGGTGTCCCAGGGGACTGGGGCCCCTGCGGGTGACCCCGTTCGAGGTGCGGCACGCTTCCGGAGCTCCCGCCTACGCGCTACGGGTGGAGGGGCCGAGCGGAGCGATGGCTTACTCGGGCGACACCGAGTGGACCGATGCCCTGCTCGACGCGGCGGACGGCGTCGGGCTGTTCCTCTGCGAGGGTTACAGCCCGCGCCCCATCCGCTGGCATCTCGACCTCGACACGCTCGCGCGCCACCGTGACCGTTTCACTTGCCGACGGCTGTTGCTCACCCATCTGTCCCTGACGGCGCTGGCCGAGGATCTGAGCGGCTGGGACGTCGCCCACGACGGGCTGCGCGTCGAGCTGTGACCGCCGTGGCTCCGGCCGGAACTGGCAGGGAACACCTGGGATCGTCAGGGAACACCTGGGATCGTCAGGGAACACCAGGGATCGTCAGGGAACGCCCGGATCCCCCCGCTCCTACGACCCGGCGGGCCCACCCGCTTCTACGGCCCCGGAGGGCCCGCCGGATCCGGAGGGCCCGTCACCACCGCCGTCACCCGGCTGCCCGGGGCCAGTTCACCCCGCTCCACCAGCCCGTACACACCCCACAGCAGCTTCGCCACGTACCGCCGCTCCAACCGGACCCCGTGCCGCGCCTCGAACCCCGCCGCGAACGCCTCCAGCTCCGCCGGGACCCGCCCGTAGCCGCCGCCGTGGTAGCCGTGCTCGATCCGCCAGTTGGCGAAGGCCCGCCCCCACCCCCGCTCGTGCAGCGCGGCCACCTCGCGGTCCAGGTAGCCCTCCGCCCCCTTCAGAACGGCGAACCCCACCGCCCGGGCGCCGGGCGGGAGTGCGGCGGCGATCCCGGCCAGCGTGCCGCCCGTGCCCACCGCGCAGCACACCACATCGCCCGGCCCCAGGTCGGGCAGGTCGGGCAGCTCCGCGACGAGCTCCGCCGCGCCGCGCGCCGCCAGGACGTTCGTACCGCCTTCCGGGAGCACATAGGCGCGCCCCCACCGCTCCTCAAGCGCCCGTAGGGTGCCGGGGTCGTCCTCGCCCAGACCGCGCAGCGTTTCGCGGTAGGCGGAGCGGGTGACGAAGGCCAGCTCCATGCCGTGTGCCTCGGCCCGCGCCAGCGACCAGTTGCGCGGCGCGTCGGCCAGCTCGTCGCCCCGGATGACCCCGACCGTCGACAGCCCGTACGCGGCCCCCGCCGCGGCCACCGCCCGGATGTGGTTGGAGTACGCCCCGCCGAACGTGAGCAGCCGGGTGTGGCCGCGCTCGACGGCCGCGCGCAGATTCGGGGTGAGCTTGCGCCACTTGTTGCCCGGAGGGTACAGGTCCACTGGTGCATGTGCCCCGGCGGCGCCGGAAAGCCACTGGTGGATGAGGTCATCCCGCTTGAGCCGTAGCTCCACGCCCCGGCGGGCAAGCCACTCGTCCTGTACGTCCTGCAACGGGGACGGCGGCCAGGGCTGGTACAGGGTGGCGAGGTCTATCGGGCGTCTCACCTGTCCATTCTGACCGCTGGCCCTCCCTTACTGAGCCGTGCCGCCTGCGGGCCGTACGGACGCGGGCCCGACCCGCTCACACAGCGTAAGCACTGGCAGGGTGGCCATGTCGAGGTGAGGAGGGGAGCCAGAGGGTCACTGCTGATGACCACCACTTCGGCGCTCCAGGTCTGGCCACTGTCATGGGACACCCGCAGGCTCATGAGCCGCTGTCCCTTTTCTGCCTTGTCCATCACGATCTGCCTCTTCTGCCGCTTTGGGTCGTGATGGTCCCGCCATTGCCCAGGACACCGCGACGACAGAAAAGGCGTTGTTCGGGTGTCCCTCAAAAGGCGTCATTTCGGTGTCATTCATGGGGGTTCAGGGCTAGCGTGGACGTCATGGCGACCGAGGTGCACGCACCGAATGACGCGCTGCGGGCTGTGCGGATCGGCCTGCGGATGAGCCAGGACGACTTGGCAAAGGCGCTCCGCCGGGCAGGTGTCGAATTGGGCGAGCCGAACGAGGCCAGCAAGCGGCTGGTCCAACGCTGGGAATCCGGTATCAGCAGATCGCCGAGGCCGGTCTATATCCGCGCGCTGGAGAGGGTCGCAGGGGTGCCGATCGAGTCGTTGGGATTCGCCCCGCAGGTGCCCATGGCGAGAGTCCATGGTGATGGAGCAGGAGGGCATGACATGACACCGAGCGCGGAGGGTGTGGCTCCCGCCTCCGCCGACACCCGAGCGGGCCAGCAGACAGCAGCGGAGAACTACAGCGGCGTCTGGCTTTCCCGGTACGAGTACTACTCGTCAGGGCGCGAGGACGTCTTCGAGGGCAGGCACCACGTGGTGCTCGTGCAGCACGGCAATCGCCTGACCGGGCGGTCACTCAACGGAGCGTCCTTGAACCCGGACTCCCCGCTCTCCCTGGACCTCACCGTTGACCGGAGCGTGGTCACGGGCACCTGGACCGAGCAGACGGCCCCAGGCGGCTACTACCAGGGGGCGTGCTACCACGGCGCGCTTCAGATGCTCGTGGAGCCGACCAGTCGCCGCATGGCTGGCAAGTGGGTGGGCTTCGGCAAGGACTTCGACGTCAACACCGGCCCATGGGAACTGCGCCTCATGGACACCTCGGTCTCCAAGGCGACTCTGGAGCGGTACAGCGTCCCGCCGGAGTGACCGGTCCGCTCAGGGGGCCTGATGGGGCGGTTCTCAGCGGTGGGGCGAGGTCCCGGGCCGAGGCGCGTCCCAAGGCCGCGATCGGCGGCCGCCGACGGTCGGTCGGGAAAGGCCGTCGGCGAGTCTCCGTGCTGTGGCGTCACAGCTCCACGACGACGGCACCCAGATGGCGTCCCTCGATCAGCTCGCGGAGCGCCTGGGGCGCCCGCTCGATGCCGCGCAGCCGGGCGTGCGGGAAGGAGAGGGTGCCCGTGCGCAGGCCCTCGGCGAAGCGGCGGTTCCACTGGGGGATCAGGTCCAGGTGGTCGTAGAGGGCGATGCCCCGCAGGGTGATGCTGCGGGAGAGCAGCGAGAGCGTGTCGATCTCGGTCTTGGAGACATTCGTGGGGTCCGTGGCGAGCTGGCTGGCCAGCGCCCCCACGATGGCGATCCGGGCGCCCCTGTTGGCGGCGGCGATGGCCGCTGTCAGCTGCTCGCCGCCTACATTGTCGAAGACCGCGTCGACGCCGCCCGGGGCGGCCTCGCGCAGCTGGTCCTCGAAGGGACCCGCGCCGCGGATGACCACTGCGTCGTAGCCCAGTTCGCCGATCAGCCAGTCGGCCTTCTGCCGCGAGCCGGTGCTGCCGATGACCCGGGCCGCGCCGAACTGCCGAGCGATCTGGCCCGCCAGGGAGCCCACGCCACCGGCCGCCCCCGTGACGAACACCGTGTCACCGGACCGCACTTCGGCACCGCGCTCGATGCCCATCAGGGCGGTGGGGCCCTGGGAGAGGAAGGCGGCCGGGTCCGGCATCAGGCCGGGTTCGAGGCGGTGCGCCTGACTCGGGTCGAGCAGCGCGTACTCGCGCCAGCCGAGCCGGTGTTCCACCAGGTCGCCGGGGGTGAGCTCGGTGCCGGGGGCGGCTATGACCTCGCCGATCGCCGGTCCGTTCAGCGGTGCCCCGATCTCGAAGGAGGGCATCGGCAGGTCGGTGTTCTCGTCCATCAGGGTGCGCATCACGGCGGCGACGCCCATATGGGTGTTGCGCACGAGGACCTGGCCCGGGCCAGGCTCGGGGACCGGCACCTCCGCGATCTCGCCCGGCTCGTACGGGAGGAGCCGCGGGGGCGGCAGCGGTACTACCACCTGGAGCCGGATCCGCTCGCCGAGGTGCGGCAGTGGCTGCATCCCTTCGAGCACTACTGGCGCGAACGGCTCCGCGCGCTGCGCGACGTCCTCGACGAGGAGAACCCATGACCGAGCCCGATGCCATCCACTGCGACCAGTTCCTGCCCCACCCTCCGGCCGTCGTGTGGAAGGCCCTCACCGATCCGCGGCTGCACGCGCGGTGGTGGGCCGCGGGCGATGTGCGGGCGGAGGTCGGCCACCGCTTCACGCTCGACATGGGGTCCTGGGGAGAGCAGCCCTGCGAGGTGATCGCCGTCGAGCCGGAGCGGCTGCTGAGCTACCGGTTCGCCGGGACCACCCTCGACACCACCATCACCTGGCGCCTCGAACCGGAGGGCGCCGGCACCCGGCTCTTCCTCGAGCACACCGGGTTCGACCTCGACTCCCCGCTCGGCAGGAAGGCGCTCGACGGCATGGGCCGCGGCTGGCCCTCGGTGCTCAAGAACCTCGCCAGGGTGCTCGCCGAACCGGCGAGCTGAGCGACAGGCCGGGAACCTTACGAGAAGCGGGCTATCGCCGTCATCGTCGGCCGCAGGTTCCGTACCGCGGGCAGCCACCGCATCAGCGGCGCCAGCGCCCCGTAGTAGAACCCCCGCCCGCGCGGCGGCGGCACCTCGCGCACGTCCGTGATCGCCGGATGGGCCGTCCGCACCTTGGGCAGCTCACCCGCGTCCATGCCCCACGGCATGGGCGGCGGGCGGTAGCCCCGCTCGGTGCGCATCTCGCCGCGCATCGTCCGGGCGCTGAACCACCGCGGCACCGCGTCGAAGACCAGCGCCCCGCCCCGGAACCGCTCGGCGCACCCCGCGATCAGGTCCTTCACCTCGGTCGGCCGCAGATACATCAGCAGCCCCTGCGCGGTGATCAGCACCCCGCGCGCCGGATCGACCTCGTCCCGCCAGGACAGGTCGAGCGCCGAGCGGGCGAGGGTGCGCCGCCGCTCGTCGTCGGGCAGCAGCGCCCGCCGCACCTCGGCGGTCTCCGGCAGCTCCACGCACACCCAGCGCGCCCGCCCGTTGTCCACCCGCCAGAACTGCGTCTCCAGACCCTCGGCGAGCGTGACGACCGTGCCGTCCGGATGCTCGTCGAGGAAGGCCCGTACGACGGCGTCGAAGGTGCGGACCCGCAGCGCCTGGCCCTGCGCCAGCAGCGGGCTGGGCGTTCCGAAGGTCTCCTCGAAGGGGTAGTCGATGCGGTCGACCAGCTCCACGGCCTTGGGGTCGTCCAGCACGGTCCGCGCCCGGCGGGCCTCGGCGGCCCGCATATAGAGGTTCCACAGCAGGGTCTCGGGCACCTCGCTCAGCTCGACGCGCCGACCGCCCTTGCCGCCCCTCGTGCCGTTCCCGTTCCTGTTCCCGGTCGAGTCCCTGTTCCCGGTCCCGCCCGTGTTCCCGGTCCCGTCCGGTCCGGCGTCCGCCATGGCGTCGTCACTCCTCGCACGCGCGTCCCTCGGCGTTCCCCCCCACCGCTTCCATCGCCTTCACCGCCATTCAACCTCACCCGATCCCTCATCCGGAACGGCGAACGCCCCGGCCCCCGGACGAATCCGGGGCCGGGGCGTTCAGGCGGTACGGCGGTCGTTCAACCCGCCTCGGCCGGAACCGGGCCGATCGCCCGGCCCGCCCACTCGGGGGCCTTCTCGAGCAGATCCGTCAGCCGCTCCCGCACCTCATCGGGGAACGGAGCCGAGCGGCTCTCCTTCTGGTCGATATGGAGCGCGAGCAGCTCGGTCGTGGCCACGGGGCCGCCGTCCGGCTCGCCCACATGCATTTCGTGGGTGAACCGGACCTTCTTCCCGTCCACGCCGATGACGCGCGTACGGATGGTGAGTTCGGCGCCCTCCTCGACCTCGCTCAGATACCGGATGTGCGACTCCACGGTGTAGAGGGAGCAGCCGGTCTTGGCGCGGTAGGCCGAGTCGAGCCCGGTCTCCACCATCATCTCGTCGGTGCTGTGGCCGAAGACGAGGACGTAGAACGCCTCGCTCATATGGCCGTTGTAGTCGATCCACTCGGGACGTACGGTCTGCCGGTAGTCGGGGAGCGTGCTGCTCACTTCTCGTCTCCCATGGTGCTGGGGGTATGTGCGATGCCGTCCGTCCCCTCGGTGCGCTGCCGCGGCAGACGGCCAGTCGCCCGCAGGACGTCTATGACGCCCTGGTCCCGCTCCGCGACGAGCTGCGCGATGGTACGGCTGCCCGCCGCCTCGTCACAGCCGTCGACCATGGCCGCACGCAGCGTGTCGTCCAGCTCAGGCGCCTCGAGACGGGTCCACGGAGACTTCAACGAGGGTCCGAAGTGGTCGAGCATATGTCCCATGCCTCCGTCGCCGCCCGCCAGGGCGAACGTGAGGCACGGACCCATGAACGCCCACCGCAGTCCGGGCCCCTCGGTGATGGAGTCGTCGATCTCCTTCACCGTGGCCTCACCGTTGGCCACCATGTGCAGCGCCTCCCGCCACAGCGCCTCCTGGAGCCGGTTGGCGATGAAGCCGGGCAGCTCGCGCTCCATGGTGATCACGGACTTGCCCGCCACCTTGTAGAAGCGCGAGGCCCACTCGACCGCCTCGGCGCCGGTCTGCTTCCCGCCGACGACCTCGACCAGCGGAATGAGATACGGCGGATTGAAGGGGTGGCCGACGACGAGGCGGCCGGGGTCGGCGGCCTCGGTCTGCATATCGGTCATCGGATAGCCGGAGGTGGAGGAGGCGATGACGACCCCGGGCGGGGCCGCCGCGTCCAGCTGGGCCAGCAGCGACCGCTTGAGCTCCAGCTTCTCCGGGGCGCTCTCCTGGACGAACTGCGCGTCGGCCACGGCCTCCGCCAGGGTCGCGGTGACGGTCAGCCGGTCGGGGGAGGCGCCGTCGGCGAGGCCGATCTGCTCCAGGGCGGGCCAGGCGGCCGCCACGAGACGGCGCAGCTTCTCCTCGGCGTCGGGGGCCGGGTCCCAGGCGGTGACGTCGTAGCCGCGCGCCAGGAAGTGGGCGACCCAGCCGCCGCCGATGACTCCGGCGCCGACGCAGGCGACGCGGCGTACCTCTTCGGGGGCGCAGGGGGATGAGGGCATGGCGGTCCTAAGGATGTGAGGGGGGAGAGGGGGGAAGAGAGGGGAGCCGGTGGGGGATTACGCGCGGGGCTTGAGGCCCAGCCGCTGCCGCGCCTCGTCCGGCGTGGCGACCTTCGCGCCCAGCAGCTCCGTGATCTGGACCGCGCGCTCGACGAGCTGGCCGTTGGTGGCCTTGACGCCCCGGCTGAGGTAGAGGTTGTCCTCAAGGCCGACCCGTACGTTCCCGCCGAGCAGGATGGACTGCGCCACCCACGGCATCTGCATCCGGCCCAGCGCGAAACTGGCCCACTGGGCGCCCTCGGGCAGCATGTTGACCATCGACGCGAGCACGCCCGGCTCGGCCGGGGCGCCCCACGGGATGTCCATGCACAGCTGGAAGACGGTCGGGTCGTCCAGCAGCCCCTCGGCCAGCAGCTGCTTGGCGAACCACAGCTGCCCGGTGTCGAAGATCTCCAGCTCGGGGCGTACGCCCAGCTCCTGGATGCGCTTGGCGCCGGTGCGCAGCATGTCGGGGGTGGAGACGTAGAGGTTGCTGCCGTCGCCGAAGTTGAGCGAGCCGCAGTCCAGGGTGCAGATGTCGGGGAGCAGGTCCTCGACGTGGGGGAGCCGGTCCAGGCCGCTGACCAGGTCGGTGCCGGGGAGGTGGGTGAGCGGGTTCTCGGGGTCGATCACCAGGTCGCCGCCCATACCCGCGGTGAGGTTGATGACGACGTCGGTGCCGGTCTCCTTGACCCGCTCCACGACCTCGCGGTAGAGCCGCGGATCGCGGGCGGGGGCGCCGGTCTCGGGGTCGCGTACGTGGATGTGGACCACGGCCGCACCGGCCTCCGCGGCCTCGACGGCGGAGCGGGCTATCTGCTCGGGGGTGACGGGGACATGGGGGCTGCGGCCCACGGTGTCACCGGCGCCGGTCAGGGCGCAGGTGATGATGACGCTGTCGTTCATGGGCATGGGCTTCTCTCCCTCTCTCGCGGTGCACCGCACTCTGGTGCGGAGCTACGGTCCGGGCCGGTCGGCCGGTCCGGCCGCGTCGGCGCCGGAGCGCCGTGCGGTCAATTCGGTGTCCACGTACGCGTTGCAGGCGATGTCCATGGCCTCGGCGCTCGTACCGCCCGCATCGGGCCCGGTGGCCAGTACCTGAATGGCGAGTCCGTCGATCAGCGCGGTCAGGCGCAGCGCGCTGAACTCGGGGTCGACGGTGCGGAAGACCCCCTGCTCGATGCCGCGCCGGATCACCTCGGCCACGGTCCGCCGCCACTGCTGGTAGAAGTCGGCGTGCAGCCGCCCGATGGCCGTGGACCGCGCGGCCTCGGCCCACAGGTCCATCCACACCAGCCACTGCTGCCGCTGCCGTTCGGTGTACGGCGCCTGGAGCGCGATCAGCTGCCGTAGCTCCTCGCGCGCGTCGTCGGCCTCGGCGGTCCGGGCGGCGCGGCGCGCGGTGTCCTCGTCCATGCACCAGCGCACGGCGGCCTCGAGCAGCTCGGCGCGGCCCGGGAAGTGGTAGTGGATGGTGGCGGTGCTGGTGTCGCAGGCCGCGGCGATGTCGGCGACGCGTACGGCGTGGAAGCCGCGCTCGGCGATGAGCCGGACCGTCTCCCGCACGATCTGCAGCGGCCGTCCGCCGCCGGGGGGCGCGGTGGGGGCGGACGGCCGTGGCGCCCCGGCCGCCCCGCCGGCCGCTCCCTCGGCTCCGCCGTCCGCTCCGTCGCCGGTCGTGGTGCCCAGCAGCCATCCGGCGTCCACGTTCCCGGCGTCGGCGATCCGCGCCAGCTCGGCCACGGTGAAGCGCCGGCTCCCGCTGAGCGAACGCGAGAGCTTGGACGGGTCCATCACGACCCGCCGCGCGAATTCGCGCTGGGTACAACCGGCTTCGCCGATCACCTGACGTACGCGTTCCGCCACGTCGAACTGTTGCCGCATGGCCGACACGGTACGGATGCGTTGAGATAAGCGCAATGAATGTGACAGTGGAATGCCTGCTTCCTCCTGATATCCATGGGAATTTCACCCAGAGATTGCGATGCGGGCTGACTGATGCATCAGTTTTGGTCGATGATGTTCGAACGCTTCCGACTATGCTCACCGGGCGTGAGAACAGGAGAGATCGGGTGACAGCGGATGGGGACGACGTCCGGCTTATCGGCGGCCGCTACGAGCTGGGCAACCGGCTGGGGCGCGGCGGTATGGGCACGGTCTGGCGCGCGTACGACAAAATGCTGGCGCGCGAGGTCGCTGCCAAGGAGCTGAACGTCGCGAGCGACGACCACGAGTACCACCGACGGCTGCGCCGCGCGCTGAGAGAGGCGCGTACCGTCGCCCGGGTGCATCACCCGCATGTGGTGGGCGTCCATGACCTGGTCGAACACGACGACCGGCTGTGGATCGTGATGGAGCTGATCGACGGCCCCAACCTGGCCCGCCGGATCGCGGACGACGGCCCCCTCACCCCCCGCCACACCGCCGCCCTCGGGCTGCAGCTGCTCGGCGCGCTGGAGGCCGTGCACGCCGCCGGGGCGCTGCACCGCGACATCAAGCCCGCCAACGTCCTGCTGCGCCGGGACGGCGGCGCCGTCCTCACCGACTTCGGCATCGCCGCCCTGGAAGACGACGAGTCGCTCACCACCACCGGTGAACTCCTCGGCTCCATCGGGTACATGGCGCCCGAGCGGCTGACCGCGGAGGAGGTCGGCCCGCCGTCGGACCTGTGGTCGCTGGGCGCGACCCTGTCCGCGGTCGCCTCCGGCGTATCGCCCTTCCAACGCTCCACGGGGGCCGCCGCGCTGCACGCGGTCACCTTCGCGGACCCGGTCATCCCGGAACGGGTCGGCCCGCTGCGGCCCGTCGTCGAGGCCCTGCTGAACAAGTCCCCGGACCAGCGCCCGTCCGCGGCCACGGTCGGGGCCGCGCTGCGCCGCGTCGCGGACGGGGCGGAAGACCCGGGCCCGCTGCCTCCGGCGGGCACTCCGGGCGACTTCGCGGAGCCCCCCACGAACGTGGCGGCCAGCCCCATGAACGTGGCGGACACCCCGACGCTGACCGGTGCCCCCACACCCACCGCGCCCCACACCCTCACCGGCGCCCCCGTCCTGGACCGGGAACCGACCGTCGTCGACCGGGCGGCCGGATCGCCACCCGCTCGACCCCGCGGCCGGGGCCGGGCCCGGACCTGGTGGTGGACGGCGGGTGCGGCGCTCGCGGTGGCGGCCCTCGCCGCCGGGCTCTTCTTCGCCTTCGGCCCCCCGTCCAATGGCGATGGCGACGACGACGCGGCGCAGCCTCCCGACACCTCCACCAGCAAGGTGACCGTGGACGCGGCCCGTGGCTGGCAGTCCGCGACGAACACCCCGATCCAGAAGGGCGACAGGGTGTCGGTCCGCTACACCAGCGGCACCTGGACCGTGGACTCCGCCAATCTCCCCCTCGTCGGCCCGGGCGGCCACACCGCCGCCGACGACCAATCCCTCCGCTTCGCCTGGCAGAACTGCAAGGTGAAGTCCGACGTCACCTTCGGCGCCCTCCTGGGCCGCTACCCCGGAAACCCCGGCAACCCCCACGCCGTACACCGCGCCTGGAGCTTCCAGGCCACCCGCTCGGGCACCCTGCAACTCCGCGTCAACGACGGCGAGGGCTGCCTGGACGACAACAAGGGAGCCCTCACCGTCACCGTGCAGATCACCCACTGACCGGGCGGCGCGGCGCGCCCGAGCACGCGGTTCCGCGAAAAAACGTGGGCACCGCGGGCAACGTGCGGGCTTCGTCGACGCATCCTTCCGGGCGGTCCGGGCAGCAGCGCCCGGGGCACCAGCACGAAAAGGGAGCGTCACTTGGATTCGGAGAAGAGGAAGAAGCCGTTCGCACGGCGACGTGTTCTGGCCCTGACGGGCGGGTCCCTCATCGCCGCGGGGTGCACACAGGGCGAACGACGGTCCGCCGACAAGACCAGTCACGACCCCGGGGCAAAGATCTCCGCCGAGGCGCCGGACGGGGCGCTGGGAGCGAATTTCAACGAGGACGCCGACAGCGTGACCTTCGGCGAACTGCGCGAGCTCTCCGCGAGCTGGCTCCGGGGCTTCGTTCCGATGCCCGAGGTCACGGACGACGCCTCCCACCAGCGCGCCATCGCGAAGCTCCTGGACGCCCATCGCCTCGGCCACAGCACGCTGCTCTCGCTGAAGTTCCCGTACAACCACCGGCCGATACCCCGACCGGGCAGCTCCGCCATGGACGCGGAACTCGCCCGGGTCGACAAGGTCCTGCAGACCGTCCTCGACACCGTCGACATCCTGGCCATCGGCAATGAGCCGTTCATCGAGAGCCTTCCCCAGGACCGCCGCTCGGGCGCGCTGAACGCGTTCTATGAGCACGTCGCGGAGCACATCATCGCGTACCGGAAGAAGCGCTTCGGCTCGGGCTGCCGGACCCGCCTCCACATGGGCGCGCTCAACTTCCTCGACAAGCCGGACAAGCGGACGCGGGCCACCGACCGCTGGCTGTCCTTCACCCGCCGGACCCCGGAGATCGAGGGCGTGGACATCCACCCCCATGTGTCCGCGCCGGAGAAGGTGCGGCCCTACCTCGACTACATCCTGCCCCGCCTCCGCGACGGCCAGAAGTTCCTGGTCACCGAGTTCTCCCTGGTCCAGCTGTGGAAGCTGCACCTGAACGACACGATCCCCGCGCGCTTCGCCCGCCGCTACCGCCTTCCGTCGGACACCCCGGTGTGGAAGGTGATCAAGGAAGCCATCGAGCATCCCTTCCCCGAGGAGAAGTGGCGCGACTTCCTCGCCATGAGCCCCTGGTTCGAGAACAACAAGCACTTCCTGCGCGACCAGGTGGGCCACTTCCGCGACACCGGACGCCTCGCCGTGGCCACGTACGGAGTCACCCAAGGCGCCGCCATGACCCAGGACTTCGGGCCGGACAAGACACCCTGGCTGCTGAACAGCCTCTACGCCAACCGCACCGTGGAGAAGTCCGACGACGGCTCACCGGCCCACAACTACGGCTTCTTCGACGACTTCCGAGCCCTCCAGCGCCCCCAGAACTGATCTCAGTCCGCGCCGGATGCGAGAGACTCCGTGCGATGAGTGGTTGTTGTGGCGCGGAGCTGGTAATCGGCGGGATCGTCATGGCGGGGGCGTCCGTGCAGTGGCTGACGGGCATGGGGTTCGCGCTGATCGCGGTGCCCGCTCTCGTGCTGCTGCTCGGCCCGGGAGACGGCGTCGCCCTCGCCAACTGCGGGTCCGGTGCCATCTGCGCGCTGGGACTCGTCGACGGCGGCTGGCAGCGGGTGCGGCTCACCGCGATGGTCCCCCTGGTCGCCGCCTCCGCCTGCACCGTCCCGGCCGGCACCTGGGTGGCCGCCCGCCTCCCCGGACCCGTCCTCCTGGCCGGTACGGGCACCCTGGTGAGCCTGGCCGTCCTGCTGGTGATGGCCGGCCTGCGCGTCCCCGCCCTGAACGGCGTCAAAGGCGCCCTGACCGCCGGCGCCGCCGGGGGCTTCATGAACGCGTCGGCCGGCGTGGGCGGCCCGCCGATATCCCTGTACGCGGTGAACGCGGGCTGGACGGTCCGCGAGTTCGTGCCCAACGCGCAGTTCTACGGAATCGTGGTGAACGCGTTCTCCATCGCCACCAACGGCGTCCCCCAACTCAACCCGCCCCTATGGACCTTGGCGGCGGCGGGAATGACGGCGGGCGCCTTCATCGGCAAGTCCCTCATCACCCGCGTCCCCGACCACGGAGCCCGCCTGCTCGTCCTGCTGCTGGCGCTGGCAGGCGGGCTGTCCACGCTGGCGAAGGGGGCATGGGAGCTATGAGGGGCCCTGCCTCGGTAGCGCTCTGAGAGGCCCTACCTTCGGTAGCCCGTCACCTCGCCGATCCATCGCATGAAGGCAGCCGGGTCCTGGTTGGCCCCGTGCCCGGCGTCCCAGTACATCAGGGCGTCGACGTCGTCGCCGAGGTGCTCCAGACCGGCGGCGAGGTTGCCGAGGACCGTGAGGGAGGTGTCGGTGTCGCTGGTGCCGACGCGGAGCCACCAGTGGCGGGCGCGGCCGGGGCTGGGGTGCCGGATGAAGTGCGTCGGGTTCATCAGGGCCGGCGTCCGGGGCAGATCGCGGTCGAGCCGTGCGCCGTCGTCGCCGGTCGTGTGGCGGAGGCTGTACGGCGTGAAGTGCCGGGCCTTGGTGGTGCCGAGGCCGAAGAGGTTGTTCTCGGGCGCGGAGAGGTCGAAGGAGTCGAAGGCCGGTACGTTCTTCTTCCGCCCCACATGCGCCAGGAAGTCCTCCCACGCGAAGGCCGCCACGCCGCCGGCCCAGGTGATCCACGCGTTCTTGTCGAGGTAGGCGGCGCGATCCGTGTCCGGCAGCGCAGTGAGATAGCGGGTGGCGGCGGGCTGGAGGTAGGTCCTCAGGAGGTAGTCGGTGTAGGCGTGCGCGGTGAGCGGGCCGAAGCCCCGCTTCCCCCGCAGCCGCAGGGACGCCTGGTAGTCGGCGAACGCGGCGCTCAGCCGCTTCGAGACGGTCTGGTCGACGACCTCGCCGGAGCTCAGCGCGCTGCCGCCGAACATCCACTCGTACGCCATGTCGGCGTGCTCGAGATCGGCGATGGGGCACCAGCCGCCGCCGGCGAAGATGGCGTCGCTGGCGTCGGCCGCGCCCAGCTCCCTCAGATACGGCTCGTACAACGGGCTGTCGCCGGACGCGCCGAGCAGGGCGGACAGGGCGCCTCCGGCGCTGGTGCCGGAGGAGACGATCCGGTCCGTGTCGCCCGGGACGCGCCCCTGGTTGTGGCGCAGATACCGTACGGCGGCCTTGAGGTCGACGATGGCGGCGGGCGCCACGCCGTAGTACGTACCGTCCGGCGCGACGAGGTCACGGCCTCGCGCGCCCGGCTCCACGACCACGTACCCGGAGGCGAGCCCCCAGTCGGCGTTGCCGACCATGCCGCCGGGGGTTCCGGGGCCGCCAGGGCCTCCGGGCCCTCCGGGGCCGCTGTCGCCCGTCACCGATGACGACAGATAGCCGCCTATCCGGTTGGCGAGGAGGATCGGGGCGCCGGTGGCGTCGACGGCCCTGTCGTCGATCTCGACGGGAACGCCGACGTTGAGGCTCTGGTACTTCGTGTCCACGGGCCTGGCGACATAGACGACGCCCTTGTAAAGGCGGTACGTCACCTTCCTGTCGCCGTCGCCCGTGGACACGGTCTTCGTCTCGGTCGTGTAGCCGTCCTTGTCGAAGGCCAACGGGTCCGAGCCGGTCGGACCGGTCGAGCCCGTCGCACTCGCCGCCGACGCACCGAATCCGCCGCCGGCCGCCGGCGCGGCGGCGGCCGCGGCAAGCCCCATGACCATGGTCCTGCGCTTCACGGACATCTCCTCACCTGGCGCGGTTCTGCTGCCTCCTGGGTCGACGAGAACGTAAAGCGGTGGCCGCGAAATCATCAACAATTATGTTGGTTTCATCGTGAACACCTAAGCCATGCACAGGGAGTTCATAGCCCCACCGCCATCCAGGCGGGCCATATGCGTCACACGGGAAGCGAATTCAGCCAGTCGACCAGCAGCCGGTTGATTTCCTCCGGGCGCTCCTGCTGGATCCAGTGGCCGCAGTCCTCGAGGATGTGCGAGCCGACGAGCGCGGGCAGCGTGCTCGGGTACGCCTTGATCGCGTCGCCCATCCAGGCGGTCGAGGCGTCCAGGGCGCCGCCGATGAACAGCGACGGCTGGGTGATGGGCGCGCCGTCGTACTCGGCCAGGTCCGCCCAGTCCCGGTCCATGTTCCGGTAGCGGTTCAGCCCTCCGCTCAGCCCGGTCCGCTCGAACTCACCGGCGTGGACATCGAGGTCCCCCTCGCTCAGCCAGGCGGGCAGCCGCCCGGCCGGGAACCGCTCGCGCATCGTCCGGCCGCGCGTGACGAAGTGCGGGTCGGGCAGATCGGGTCCGGGCATGGTGTCGCCGGACAGCGCCGCGTAGATCCCCGCGAGCCAGCCGCGCACATCCGGCTCGATCTCCGCCTCGGCCCGGCCCGGCTCCTGGAAGTAGGAGACGTAGAACTCCTCGTCCCCGCCCATCCCGGCGAAGAGCTCGGAGGGCCTGGGGCCGCCACGCGGGGCGTAGGGCACGCTCAGCAGCCCGACCGCCCGGAACACATCCGGGCGCAGCAGGGCGGAATTGGCGGCGATGGGCGAACCCCAGTCGTGCCCGATCACCACGGCGGACTCCTCACCGAGCGCCTCCACCACGGCGGCGTTGTCCGCCACCAGCTCCCGCATCCGGTACGCGTCCACCGCCGCGGGCCGGGAGGAGCGCCCGTACCCACGGACGTCGACGGCGGCCACCCGGTACCCGGCCGCGGCCAGCGCGGGCAGCTGGTGGCGCCATGAGTACCAGGACTCCGGAAAGCCGTGGACGAGCAGCACCAGCGGGCCGGGGCCGCCCTGCTCCACGAGGTGGATCCGCCCGGCGGGTGAGGGCACCAGACGGTGGGTGAGGTCGGTGGTGGGCGGCGTCTGCGGCATGGTTCCCTCCCGGGTCGCGCTGAACATGTCGCGCTGAACATTCTGTGTGGCGGCCGACGGGTCCGAGCTTGCCGTGCCGTCCGCGGCCCGGATCACACCCGTTGCCAGTTCGGCAAACCACCCCCGCCGGTCGCCGACGCGCCAGATGTGCGGGTTCGCGACGTTACTTCCAGAATTGATTACACGGTGAGTCTTCTCGTGGAGGTGAGAGCCGTGGCGACGTACATCACGCTGATGAACTGGACCGAGCAGGGAGTCCGCGCCTACAAGGACACCACCAAACGCACCGAGGACTTCGCCGCGGCGCTGAACAAGCTCGGGGCGCGGCTCGCGGACATCTACTGGACGGACGGGCCGTACGACCTCGTGTGCATCGTCGAGGCCCCGGACGACGAGACCGCGACCGCGGCGTCGCTGCAGCTCAGCGCGTTGGGCAATGTCCGCACCACGACCCTGCGGGCCTTCGGGCAGGAGGATATGGCCCGCGTCATCGCCAAGGTCGCCGGCTGAGGCTTGTGCGCACGAGAGGTGCGCACAAGAGGAGCGCACAAGAGGTGCGCGGACGAGGACCGGTCCAGGAGGGGCCCTCCTGGACCAGCGCCGTGCCGCGGTGCGACTGCGTGTCAGTCCTGGTGGACGACGTTCGTACCCGGGCCCCCGGACAGGGTGTCCGTGCCGGGGCCGCCGTACAGCTTGTCGTCCCCGCTGTTCCCGTAGATCGTGTCGTTCCCGCTGTTGCCGTACAGGACGTCGTTGCCCTTCCCGCCGTAGAGGAAGTCGTTTCCGGTCCCGCCGTAGACCGAGTCGTTGCCGTCGTCGCCGGACAGGTTCTGCCGGTCCGCGCCGCCGTGGATCTCGTCGTTGCCCGCGCCGCCCTCGACGGCGCTGTCCTCGCCGGTGGAGTAGATCGTGTCGTTGCCGTTGCCGCCCTGGGCGATGGTGCCCTCGGCGGCGTGGATGGTGTCCTTGTCGTCACCGCCGGAGACCACCGTGTACGCGCCCACCGTAAGGCTGTCGTCGCCCGTCCCGCCGCCGACGTAGTTGCCGTTGCTGCCGTCGGTCTCGGTCAGTGTGTCCTTGCCGGCGCCGAGGTCGGTGGAGGCGAAGTAGTAGGTCTGGTCGGTGGTGTTGTCGTAGCCGACGACATCGTTGCCATCGCCGAGAGACATCTTCAGGGTGGCGTACGGGTCCTGGCTCTCCAGGGTCTCGACCGTGCAGGAGACCTTGGTGTGGTCCGCGCTCTCGGGGTAGGCGCAGCCGCTGCCCGTGGTGATCGGAACGGAGTCGTCGATCACGTAGATGATCTTCGCCAGGCCGCTGGTCTTCGAGGCGGTGACGGCCACCTTGTTGGTCTGGCCGGAAGCGGCCGTGTAGAGGATCGCGTGGTCGCTCGGGCTGAACGCGGCGGTGGCCGAGAGCGCCGCGGCGCCGGCCGTACCGGCGAGGACGAGGGGAGCGGCCAGCCCCGTACCGAGAGCCAGGGTCAGCGCCGACACGGCACCTAGAACCCGGCGGCTGACCAGGGGGGAACGCATTGCCAACCTCCATGAGGCGTAGGGGGTGGTGACAATCGCGTGTGACTTCCGGGGTTTGCGGTTGGTTGTGCGATGGGGTAAGCGGGGCGGGCCCATGTACAGTCGGCCCACTCTCTCCTGACCAGTGCGGTTTGGCCGATCAGCGGCGACAGGACAATGTCTCGTCGGCCGCGATTCACCGTAAATTCATCGCCGCGTTCGGCCGGTGGCCCGACCCGGACACGCCGGGCCGGGCCACCGGACCAACAACCAGGTGGTGCTACTTCGTGGCGGGGCCGGACAGCTCCTTGCCGAAGGCGGCATCGTCCGCCGGGGAGCCGAGATCGCCCGGCCCGATGAGGGCGGAGCCCTCGGCGGTGAGCCCGTCGGCGCCCGCGTACAGCAGGGCCACCGCGCCCGCGCCCTTGGTCCGGTCCGGGACCCCGACGGCCAGGTCGGGCTTGCCGTCACCGTTGTAGTCGGCCGGCGAGACGGCGTCGCCGAACCAGTCGCCGCCCGTCATGTCGCCGGGGACGCCCTCGGTGTCGAGGGAGAAGGTCTGCGCACCCGCGTCGGTCAGCCAGTCCTTGGTGCCCTTGAGTACCGTGATGGCACCGGCGTCGTCGTAGCCCTCGGGGTCCTCGGCGTCGATGTCGCTGACGACGAGGTCGTCGTGGCCGTCGCCGTTGATGTCGGTGAGCCGGGAGGCGATGCCGTTCTGGGCCTTGCCCGTCCAGTTCACCGGATTGGCGGTGTCGAGCCCCCCGGCCGTGCCCGGGTACGTCCGCAGACGCGCGTCGTCCGGGCCGTCCGTGAAGCCGGTGTCCGTGACGACGTCGTCCTTACCGTCGCCGTTGATGTCACCCACCACGGCCCGGTACGAGGCGAACGGCAGCGGTACGTCCTTCCCCAGCGACGTGCTCTTCAGTCCCCCGGACGAACCGGGCAGCACGCCGAGCGTGCCCTCGTCGGCGGGGTCGTCCTGGTAGGCGACGGTGACCAGGTCGGCGAAGCCGTCCCCGTTGATGTCGCCGGAGGACAGATGCTCGGTGCCCGCGCCGCCGCCGGGCGGGGTGACGCTGGACATCTTCGGGGTGGCCGTCTCGCGCAGGTTCGCCGCGCCGTTCACGACCTGGACCTCGGTGCCGTCGGAGATGGCGATGTCGTCGCGGCCGTCGTGGTTGTAGTCGCCCACGGCCATCCTGTCGCCGAACAGCGCGTAGGCGGTGGCCTTGGGCGCGTGGAAGGCGATGGCGTCGCTGGAGAGGCCGTCCTTCGCACCGAAGACGACCGTGACCGAACCGGCCCGCTTGGCGCTGCCGATGGCCTCGTAGTTCGCGGCGACGATCAGATCGCCGTACCCGTCTCCGTCCACATCGCCGCGCAACACGGCCGAGCCGAAGTGGTCCCCGGCCTCGGGGGTGCCGGGGATCCCCGGGCCGGCCTGCGACAACGTGCTGTGCCGCCCGGTGTCGACCCCGGCCTCGGCCCCATAGGTCACACCCACGTAGCCCGCCTTGGACTTCCCCGAAACGGTCCCGTCGGGCGCGCCCACGCCGAGGTCGGCATAGCCGTCGCCGTCGATATCGCCCGGTGTGGTCTTCCCTGCCGCGGCAGCCGTGGGGGAGGGCTGCTTCTGGTCGGTCCCGTCGCCGTTCGACACCACGGCGCCGGCCCCGGCGGCCACAGCGGCGGTCACGACGGCACCCACCGCCACGCCCACCACACCTCGGGTTCTAGTGCGCACAAATCCTCCATGAGTAACGCATCGGTCGCCCTTGAGCCCGGACCGCCATCTGTCTCCCCCGGCGGCCGGAACGGAAGAGTCATGGAAGGAGAGCTGTCTGAAAGCTGAACGGTTGCACAACCCAAGGAAAACGAGACAGGGTCGTAATCAACGCCAGGAGCGGCCTAACTCCCTTACGGAGCAGGGAACTTGAGGCCGAAGGCGGAGAAGCCGACCTTCCGTCACTGACCGTGATGACCCCCATGTCCCCCGGTCCACGTGCGCCCCACCCGGCGCCGCCGCAATCTGGACGCATGAGACGCATGACACCCATGGAGGTCTCGCCATGTCGAGCAAAGAGTCGATGGCAGGCAGCGCCGAGAGCCAAGCGCGCTTGGCGGCGCTGAGCTCGGCGATCACCGTGCTGCAGTCGGCGAAACCGCCCTTCGTGCCGGAGGGGGCGGAGGGGATGACGATCCGCGTCGATTACCCACCCGGCAACCCCGGCCTCCCCCCGCACCGGCACTCGGGCCCCGCCTTCGGCTACGTGCTGGAGGGCGAGATGCTCTTCGAGCTGGAAGGCGAGCCGGAGCGAGTGGTCAGGGCGGGGGAGACGTTCTGGGAGCCGGGTGGCGATGTCATCCACTACCAGGACGGAAACAACCGGACGGACGCCTGGAGCCGCTTCGTCGTCACCATGTTCTGCGCCCCGGGACGGCCCATGCTCACCCTGGTCGACGACGAGGAACTGGCCCAGCGCCGGCACCTACGGGCTCCCCGCCCGGGAGCCTGATCCGCCGCTGACGCCGGACCCGGACGTCCGGCACCGGGTCAGTCGGCGCGGCCGGTGGCCGCCACGGTCACGCCCAGGCCGATCATCGCGAGGCCACCCGCCCCGCCGACCATCGACAGCCGCCGGTCCGAGCGGGCGAACCAGGAACGGGCCGCCGAGGCGCCCAGGCCCCAGAGGGTGTCCGTGATCATTCCGATGGTGACCGGGACCAGGCCCAGCACCATCATCTGCAGGGGCAGGTGGCCCGCCGAATGGTTGACGAACTGCGGTAGCACCGCCGCGAAGAAGACGATGCCCTTCGGGTTCGTGACGCCGACGAAAATGCCGTCCAGGACCGTGCGCAGATCACCGCGCTGCGCACGGGCCGGGGCCGCCATGTCCGTCACGCGCATGTCCCCGCGGCGCCGGAACGCCTGCACGCCCAGATAGACGAGGTACGCCGCCCCTGCCAGCTTCACGCCCGTGAACACCGCCGCCGAGCTCTGCACCAGCGCGCCGAGACCCCACGCCACGGCGATCACGGCCAGGTAGCAGCCGACCACATTGCCGAGGACCGTCTCCAAGGCCGTGCGACGGCCGTATGCGAGGGCCCGGCCGACCACGAACAGCACACTCGGCCCCGGAATCACGATCACCAGTAGCGACATCGCCGCGAACGCGAGAATGCTCTCCGTGGACACCATATGTCCGTCCCTCCTGGACCGGCTCAGTACAGGAGGCATTCAAACAGAAGCCGGAACGTCCGCTCCAGACCCATCCGCATACCGGTACCTCGACGGCCACTGTCCCCGCACACGGACCGCGGCGGTGAGCTTCGGCGCCGGAGCCCTAATTCACTCCGGCGGCGAGTTCACCGAAAAGGCGGTTCGCCGTGGGCGAGTTGAATTGGCGTTCCAGCTCCGCTCGGGCGATCTGCTTGCGGAACTCTCCTTCGTGGGATGCGTCACCGGCGTTGTGCATGAGCTCAGTGATCCATGTCGCGTATGCCTGGTAGTTCCAGACATGGCGCAGACAGGTCTCCGAGTAGTCGGTGAGCAGGGCCGGATCGTCCTTCTGGATCCGGGCGATGAGGGCGCGGGCGAACACTTCGGCGTCGTGGAGAGCGAGGTTGATTCCCTTCGCGCTCATCGGGGGGACGATATGCGCCGCGTCTCCGAGCAGATACAGCCCGCCGTAGTGCATGGGGCTGTACACCACACTCCGGAGCGGCAGGATTTGCTTGTGGATGACCGGGCCGGTCGCCACGGGGATACCGAAACGAGCTTCCAGTTCGCTCCAGACGCGCTCGTCCGGCCATTGCTCAAGGGTGTCGTCGGGCGCGCACTGGAGATAGAGACGGCTGGCCGTCGTGGAGCGGGGGATGATTCCCGCCAGGCCGCGGGAATGGATCGCCATGGCCGCGGGGTCCGGCGTCACATCGGCCAGGACGCTCAGCCAGGCGTACCCGTAGTCGTAGGAGTAACGAGTGAGGGCGTCGGCGGGGATGGATTCCCTGCTGACCCCGCGGTAGCCGTCACAGCCGGCGATGTAGTCGCAGTTGATGACCCGTGCCGCGCCGGTGATGTCCCGGTAGCGGACTCGCGGACGCGCGCCGTCGAGGTCTTCGAGGGAGATGCCGACGGACTCGTAACGAAGGTCTCCGCCGTCCCGCAGGAAAGCGTCCGTGAGATTCCGGACGAGGACCTGCTGAGGGCAGAACACCATATCGTTGAATTCGCCGTCCTCGTCCTCGAAGAGGTCGTTCGTGAACGCTTCTCCGTCCATCCGGAAGCTTATCGTCTCTTCCGGTGCGCCGAAGCTCTCCACGACCTCTTCGAGCCCCCACGCGCGGAACATGCGCACCCCGCGGCTGTCGATGGTCCCGGCCCGCTGCCGCCGCTCGACATATTCTCGGCTGCGCTTTTCGAGAACGACGCAGCCGATTCCGTTGCGCAAGAGGAAATTGCCCAGCGTAAGTCCGGCAACTCCGGCCCCCACGATGACTACGGCGGTGTCCTCGACTGTTTCGGACATGTGTTTCCGAGCCTCCATGAAGCTTGAAGAAAGTGGCGGTCGAACACGCCGGAGCATGAACCGGGGTATGAATGACTGTGTCGCCCGGATGATGCGGTGATGCGGCGTGCCGATCACCACTGTGGACCCGACAGCGGCCGCCGCCCACCGGTGAATGGACACCGAATGCCGAAAAGCCGCCAACTACTGTGCGTCGTCGCGCAGATCCGCCTGATAGCGGCCCGGGGTCTGCCCGACGACCTCGGTGAACGCCTCGATGAAGCTCGAGGGGTTGGACCACCCGCACTCCGTCGCGGTGTCGGTGACGGACCGGCCGTTGGTGAGATGGACCAAGGCGTGGTGGATGCGCAGGATGGTGCGCCAGCGGTGGAAGCTCATGCCCAGCTCGGTGTGGAACAGACGGCTCAGCGTGCGGTCCCGCCGCCACCCGCTGCTCCAGGACTCCACGGCGCTCACGGAGGAAGGCGACCCGTTCCTGCGGAGAGTGCTCGGCGCGCAGGATGGCGACGAACCCCTTCAGGTCCGCGATGCCGAGGCCGGCCTCGCGGAAGCAGGTGACCAGGCCGACCCAGAAGACGTCGTTCTCGGTGTACTCCCTGCGACCGCCGGCGGAGCGCCGGATCGGGCCGATGAGCCCTTCGCGTTCGTAGTAGCGCAGCGTGTCGATGGAGACGCCGGTGCGGTCGGCGGCCGCTGCCGGGGTGAGGGTGGTCATGGGGCTCCCCTTGTGTGACCGCTTGTGACCGCCGCTAAGCGCTCCGCGGGAAGTGCCGCGATGGGTCGTCGGCCGACTGCGGCGCCGTCGTGGCTGGTCGCGCAGTTCCCCGCGCCCCTTCGGGGCGCTGCCCGAACCGTAGCGGACTTCCTCCGACCTGCTTAGCGTGCTTCGGCGAAGCGCGCCAGGTGCTCGTCGTCGAGCCGCACACGGCGTGCGGCCAGTGCCTCCTCGATCTGCTCCACCCGGCTCGCGCCGACGATGGGATCGATCCCCTGCCGCATCAGCCATGCGAGGACGACCTGGTTCCGCGTGGCCGGGAGCTCGTCGGCGACGTCGTCCAGGACGGCGAGCACCCGGGTGGTCCCGGGGTGATCATAGGTTGGTGGCAGCGGCTTGTCCGCGCGTACGTAGGAACCCCACATCAGCGAGGTGTACGACCACACGGCGAGCCCCTCCGACCGCGCGAGGTCCAGGTCATCGGCGGTGAGCATGCGGTGGCCGGCCTCCGCGACGGGCGTGAGCGGGCGCGGCTGGAGGAGCGAGTGGCGCAGTTGCAGGGCCGTCCACGGTTCCACGCGCCGCTCCCGCGCGAGCGACCGGGCGCGCTCGACGCGCCAGGCGGCATGGTTGGCCGCCCCGACCCGTAGGGCCACTCCCTTCGCGACCAGCTCGCCGAAGGCGCCGACCGTCTCCTCCAGCGGCACGGTGCGGTCCTCGGCGTGGGCCCAGAGCAGATCGACGTGATCGACCCCCAGCCGCTCCAGGCTCTCCTCCACACCCGCGTGGATGGCGCGGGCGGAGAGTCCTTCGGCGCTTTGCGGCCAGGAGTGCGGGACGAGCGGGTTCTGCCGGACCTTCGTCGCGATCCGCACCGCGTCGCGCACGCCGGGGCGGGCCCGGAGCCACGCCCCGATGAGGCGCTCGCTGGCGCCGCCGACGCCACTGGGGTCGGCCCAGAAGGAGTAGCAGTTCGCGGTGTCGAGCCAGACACCGCCGCCGGCGACGAAGGAGTCGAGGACCGCGAAGGCCCGGTCGGGGTCGACGCGCGTGCCGAAGTCCATCGTCCCGAGGACGATCTGGGGGTCAGTGGTCTGCATGCCGCCCATGCTCGGATCTGGAGCGCGCTCCAGGTCAAGAGCGGTTCCGGCGGACGGTGTTGGGCCCGGACCGCTCGAGGGTCGCCTGGCTGGTGCTGTCCGCCGCGGCGATCCGGCCGTCCAGTGTGGTCGCGTACTTGTAGACGACGTACGGCCGTCCCTCGACCGTGTGCCACTCGCCCGTGCCGACCAACTCGCCGATGTGCATGGGCCCCTCCAGGCAGATCTTGGTTCCGGGGCAGCCCGGTTACGCGCCGCAGCGACTGCCTGCGAGTGAACCGCCTCACACGACAACGGCCCTGCCCATACCCTGGCAGTGACGAGCTGGACAGAGAGGGGCAAGGCCATGTCATCTGACGCTACCCCGGACCCGCTTGACCACCCGCTGGTCTTCGGTCAGCGGATGCAAGTTCTCCGTACCCGCCGGGGCATGAGCCGTACCGTCCTCGCCGGTCTCCTCGGCAAGTCACCGAGTTGGGTGAAGCAGGTCGAGAACGGCACCCTCCACACCCCCGCACTCCCCATGATCCTGCGCATCGCCGAGGTGCTGCGCGTCCGTGACCTCTCCGAGCTCACCGGCGACCAGACCATGCCCATCGACCTCTTCATCGGCCCCGGTCACGCCAAGCTGCCCGCGGTACGAGCTGCGATCGAAGCGTTCCCCTTCACAGCTGACCGCGAAGCGCCCTCGCCCGCGCATCTGAGCGCACGTCTCCGAAGTGCCTGGTCCGCCCGCCACTCCGCACCCAACCACCGCGAAGTGATCGGCGGCCTGCTGCCGGCCCTCATCCGGGATGCGCAACTCGCCGTACGTCAGGCCGACCGCGCCCCCGAACGGCGGGCAGCTCAAGCCGTCCTCGCCGAGGTCTACAGCCTCAGCCAGTTCTTCATCGCGTACCAGCCCGACTCCGCGCTCCTCTGGCGCGTTGCCGAACGCGGCATGGTGGCAGCCCAGGAGAGCGAGGATCCGCACGCCATCGGCATGGCAGCATGGCTCACCGCCCAGGCCCACCGCGACAGTGGCCCCGCCCACTACGACGCGGCCGACGCGGTCACCATGGAGACGCTGCGCCACCTCACTCCACTACTGCGGGACGCGCCGGACAACGTACGCGCGATCGTCGGCGCCCTGCGGTTCGAGGCCGGATACACCGCGGCCCGCCGCGGTGACACCGGCGCCGCCTGGGGCTACTGGGACACCGCTCGCGAGATGGCCGAGCGGCTGCCTGCCGACTACTACCACCCCATGACGTCGTTCTCCCGAGGCATCATGGGCGCGCACGCGGTCACGGTCGCCGTCGAGCTGCACGCGGGCGGGGAGTCCGTACGGCAGGCCGCGAAGGCGGACGCCAAGACGATCCCGTCACGGCCGAGGCGAGCCCGGCACCGGATCGAGGAGGCGCGCGGCTACCACCTGGACGGGCAGCCGGAGACCGCCCTGGCGACGCTGGACAAGGCGTACGAAGCCGCACCGGAGACGATCCGCTACAACGGCTACGCACGCCGCATCATCTTGGAGGAGACCGAGTCGAAGTCTCCGGTGCATCGCCGTCGCGCCGCCGAACTGGCGGTGAAGATCGGCGTATTGGCTGCCTGAACCGGCGTTCGAGGGGCAGAATCTCTGCCCCTCCTCCGTCCTCGGCGCTCTTACGGTCAGTCATCATCTGATCACCGATGACGCCGGGGGACCCCGTGCAAACCAGCAGCCGTACAGCAGAGCCATGGACGCCACCGCAAGGCGTCGACATAGACATGGTCCGGGTCGGCTCCCATTGGGATGCCGTGCGCGCTCCCGTGGAGATCGGTGAGCGAGCGCTGGAGTTACTCGGCGGGGCGACTGGTGCCGTCATCGCCGACTACGCGCAGATGTACTGGCTGATCGTGGCGGGGAGCGCGCAGTACTGGCGTCGCATCCCGAAGGTGCAGACACTCAGTGCGGACCCGACTTCCTACATCGGCGTTCCCTCCATCGGCCACACCGCCGGGCCGGTACTGCACTGGCGCGTCCCGCTCGGGCCGGACCGATACCTCACCGACAGCCCCATCCTGCGGGGGGCCTTGGCCCAGGCGGTCGCCGCCGAGCTCGGCCCTGACCGGGAGGTCGGCCGGTGACCACCACCTATGACCGCGGCCCCGCGCCGCTTGTCTTAGGGGCATACCTACGGTCCCTCCGGCTGGCCAAGGGCCTCAGACTCTCCGAAGCTGCCGAGGCGATCCGCTGCTCGGCGGCCAAGCTGAGCCGGATGGAGACCGCCCACGTGGCACACCACTGGCGGGACGTTTCCACACTGGCCAGGCTCTACGGGCTGACTGACTGGTCCACCGTCGTCGGCGCATTGCGGTTGGCAGGCCAGCAGTCGAGAGATCCCAAGCGCAGGGCGAGCACCATCCACGACAACACCGAAGGCTGGGCGGACCGCTTGCGCGCCTGCGAGCACCACGCATCAGCGATCTGCGTCTACGCCTCGGCCACCATCCCGCGCATCGTGCAGACCACCGAATACCCCGTGGCCCAACTGCCCCTGCTGCAACGGCCCATCCAAGAGCCCCGGTTCCGGGCCCATACCGTGCCCCCAGACGACCAGCCGCAGGATGTCACCGTCATCCTCGACGGGGCGACGCTCCTGCGCACCTTCGGAAACCCGCGGGCCATGGCAACGCAGATGGTCCACCTGCAACGACTGGGAGCCTCCCCACACGGCCCGCGAATCTTGGTGGTGCCCTTCCACGCAGGGGTCATCCCACCGCCGGGCACCCTGCACCGCTTCCAGCTTCACGGGCAGGAGGTCTTCGCTGAGGAGACCTGGAGCGCGCTCTACACCACTGGAGCGGACAGCCAGGCGGCACGCGACTGTCTGGCCGCCGGGCTCGCCGCCGCCGAGGATCTCGACGCAAGTGCCGCGTTACTGGACATAGCGCGCCGACGCTTCGAGCAACTGGCCAGGGACCCGGAATCCGATCCTCTTCTGGAAGAGCTGACGGCATGACCGCGGGTCTGCTGGGCCCGGCCGCCGCGAACGAATGGCGCGCAGCCCTGGAGCACGCTGCGGGCTGCCCGGCCTGCCGGACACCCGGCGCCAGGTGCGAGATCGGGGAGCGGCTGCTCGGCGCTTACGAGAGGGCTGCGCGGCAGGTCCGGTCAGAGGAGGGCCAATGAGGCACCGATGCCAGGCCCCGCCGAACGGGCAGAGCTCTTTGCCCTCCGCGTCACCCCGGTTGGGGCCGCTAATCAGCGCGATCCCCGCGCTGCTGGCGCTCGCCGCCTGCCTCTGCGTTGCAGGAAACCCAACTCCATAGACCGGGTGGGCCGCTGGCGGCCTGGGGATCCCCCGCCCCGGGTTGGACTTCGCGGCTGGCGGTCCACTCTCCAAGCCCCCTGCCGGTCGGTATGCCGAGGCGCGGCCACCGACAAGGCAGGGGCGGTGGGGCCCGGCCGGTCGGACCACCGGACGGGCTCTACCTCGGCAAGACCAGACCAGGCCATCCGACATAGGAGGCAATATGACCGTCACCGCAGAACGGCCGCTCGGCACCGCGACCGACCCCAGGGCGCTCCTCAGCGCCGCTCTCCTGGACCGGCTCGCCACACGGATCGTGAAGGACCACGACGTCGCGCTGCCACTCGCCGAGCGGATCGTCGTCCAGACCGCGGCCTTCCTCGCTGCCTGCGCCAACAACACCGGCCGACCGTTGACGCCCAGCAAGACCGTCGACATCGGCTGGCACGTCTTCATCCTCCACACCTGCGACTACGCCGACTTCTGCCAGCGCGTTGCGGGACACTTCATCCACCACGTCCCCACGAACCCGGCGGAGGGCGAGCACGGCACAGCCGTGGCGGCGCGGCGGCGCACCCTCGACGCAATCGCAGCCGCCGGGTACGCGGTGGACGCCGACCTCTGGCCCGAAGCAGCCGACTGCAGCCAGTGCCACGCGGGCTGCTCAGACAGCCCCAACAGCGGCAAGAGTTGACGTAATCACGCCGCCAGCCGCCCGGCGCCGCCGCCGGGCGGCCGGCCCACAGGAACGGAGGGCGCATGACGGAGACCGCCTTGACGGAGACCGCCTGGGACACCTACGCGCAGCAGAAGCCCCAGCGGCGGCCCGTGAACGCCGCCGGGGAGACGACGTGGTTCAACTGGACGCAGTACCCCGACCACGGCCCCGGTGCCGAGATCCTCGGTACAGGCCGCGGCTCGTCGGTGCTGGAGCTCGGTTGCGGGAAGGGCGGCAACCTCGCGCATGTCGCAATTCTCGGCGCGCGGGCCGTAGGCGTGGACCTCTCCCCGGCCCAGCTCAGGGCCGCCGATGCCCGATGGGCTGACACCGTCGAGTTGGAGCTGCACCAGGCAGACGCCCTCGACTTCCTGGCCCGCTGCACTGACACCTTCGACGCGGTGTTCTCCGTCTTCGGCGCGGTGTGGTTCACCGATCCTGCCCGACTACTTCCGGCAATTCGTGAGCGCCTCCGTCCGGGCGGCGTGCTGGCCTTCTCCCAGCGCCCGCCCGTCGAAGGCTGCTACGGCTGTCAGGCGTCGTACATCAACAGGTCGGAGGACGAGGACCCGCTGGTGGTGAAGCGCTGGGACTACGAACCACCGCGCTGGACGCAGACCCTGCACGAGCACGGTTTCACCGAAGCAACCGCACGAGTGCTGCCCGCGCCGCCGGGCCCCCGCAAGATCGGCACCCTGCTGGTCCGCGCCACGGCCTGAGCGGGGTTACACCCCGCCCTCACTCAGCGTGCCGCCAAACGGGTCCAGTCCTCAGGCCTCCGTCGAAGAGGCCTCCGTCGGGGCGGGCTCGCCGGCGCAGCAGGCGTCGGCGGTGTCGAGTGCCGCGCTCTTGCCCATCTGGTCGGCGTCGCCCTTGACGACGTAGACCTCCCACGGCTCCTTGCCGGGGCCGTGGACCCAGACCTTGTCCTGGAGGGCGTAGCAGCAGGAGGTGTCGTTCTCCTCGAAAGTGACGAGCCCCGCCTCCTCGAGGCGGTCGGTGGCGGCGGTGACCCGGTCGGTGGAGGTGACCTCGACGCCGAGGTGGTCCAGCCGGGTCTCCTGTCCGGCTTCGCCTTCGATCAGGACGAGCTTGAGCGGCGGTTCGGTGATCGCGAAGTTGGCGTATCCGGGGCGGCGCTTGGCGGGCTCGACGCCGAAGAGCTTGGAGTAGAACGTCACGGAAGCGTCGAGATCGGGCACGTTCAGGGCGAGCTGCACGCGAGACATGGCAGGGTCTCCCATCAAGTTGTATCGATATTCTTCGATGCAACATTGCGCCTTGGATCGAAAAACGTCAACATAGAGGAATGTCGAATCAAGAGCTTGCGGTGCTCGGCCAGGACGGCGTCGACGGCTGCTGCCCGGGACTGCTGACCGCTCCGCTGGACGAGGCGCAGTCCGTTGAGCTGGCGAAGGTGTTCAAGGCGCTGGGCGATCCGATCCGGCTGCGGCTGCTATCGATGATCGCCACCCGCGCCGGGGGCGAGGTGTGCGTCTGCGACCTCACTCCCGCCTTCGACCTGTCGCAGCCGACGATCTCCCATCACCTGAAGCTGCTGCGGCAGGCGGGGCTGATCGGCTGCGAGCGCCGTGGGACCTGGGTCTACTACTGGCTGCTGCCGGAGATGACCGACCGGCTCGCCGGGATCCTCACCCGCCCCGCCGGACAGCCTCTGCCCGAGCCTGCCGGGACGGCGGGGGACGCCTGATGGCCGCCGACCCCATGCCGGCGTCCTCGGCCGCTCCCGTCGCCGCGCGCCTGTCGTTCGTGGACCGCTTCCTCGCGGTGTGGATCCTGCTGGCGATGGCGGCCGGCCTCGGCCTGGGGCGGCTCGTTACCGGCCTGGGCGACGCCCTGGCGAAGGTGACCGTCACCGGCGTCTCCCTGCCCATCGCGCTGGGCCTGCTGGTGATGATGTATCCGGTCCTGGCCAAGGTCCGCTATGACCGCCTCGACACGGTCACCCGGGATCGGCGCCTGCTGGTCCCCTCGCTCGTGCTGAACTGGATCCTGGGCCCGGCGCTCATGTTCGCGCTCGCCTGGCTGCTCCTGCCGGACCTGCCGGAGTACCGGACGGGCCTGATCATCGTCGGCCTGGCCCGCTGTATCGCCATGGTCATCATCTGGAACGACCTGGCCCGCGGCGACCGCGAAGCCGCCGCCGTCCTCGTCGCCCTGAACTCCGTCTTCCAGGTGATCGCCTTCTCCGCGCTCGGCTGGTTCTACCTCACCGTGCTGCCCGGCTGGCTCGGCCTGGAACAGACCGATCTCGATATCAGCGTGTGGGAGATCGCCCGCAGTGTGCTGATCTTCCTCGGCGTCCCCCTCGTGGCAGGCTTCCTCACCCGGCGACTCGGCGAGAGGGCCAAGGGCCGTGCCTGGTACGAGACGAAGCTCATCCCGCGCATCGGCCCGTTCGCCCTGTACGGGCTGCTGTTCACGATCGTCGTCCTATTCGCCCTCCAGGGCGACGCGATCACCTCACAGCCGATGGACGTGGCGCGGATCGCACTGCCGCTGCTGGTGTACTTCGCCGTGATGTGGGCCGGGTCCATGGCATTGGGCAAGGCCGTGGGCCTGGACTACCCCCGCTCCACGACACTGGCGTTCACCGCCGCGGGCAACAACTTCGAGCTGGCCATCGCCGTCGCCATCGCGACTTTCGGCGCCTCCTCCGGGCAGGCGCTGGCCGGAGTCGTCGGCCCGCTCATAGAGGTTCCCGTACTGATCGGCCTCGTCCACGTGGCCCTGGCCGCCCGCCGCTACTTCCCTCAGCCCACCGTCATGACCGCCGAGCACGCGCCCGCCCAGGAAGGTGCCGCCCGTGTCTGACCCCCAGAACCCCGAGATGCCGTCCGTGCTGTTCGTCTGCGTCCACAACGCGGGCCGCTCCCAGATGGCCGCCGCCTTCCTCACCCACCTCGCGGGCGACCGCGTCGAAGTCCGCTCCGCCGGCTCGGCACCGGCCGAGCACGTCAACCCCGCCGTGGTGGAAGCCATGGCGGAAGTCGGCATCGACATCGCGACAGAGATCCCCAAGGTGCTGACCGCCGAGGCCGTGCAAGCCTCGGACGTGGTCATCACCATGGGCTGCGGCGACGCCTGCCCGTACTTCCCCGGCAAGATCTACCTGGACTGGAAGCTCGACGATCCGGCCGGGCGGGGTGTTGCGGCGGTACGGCCGATCCGTGACGAGATCCGGGCCAGCGTTGAGGGCCTCGTCAGCGAACTCACCGCCGGAGGCCGCGGGTGACCCTTCACGCCGAGACGATCCGCGTCACCGGCCTGACGGCCGAGCACACCGATGAGGTTCTGGCGATCTGCCAACTCGGCAGCGACGAACGGAACGCCGCCTTCGAGTCCGCTCTTCCCGCGGCCGAGGAGCGGCTGCTCAGCGCGATCCTCGCGCTGCTGGCGCTCGCGATCTACCTCTGCATCGCCGAGGACCCCACCCGATAGACCGGGTGGGCCGTCGGCGGCCCGGGGATGCCCCGCCCCTTCTTCGTCATCGCGGTGGGCGGCTCATTCGGGGTCTTTGATGTCGTCGTCGGGCAGGAGTTCTTGTGTGGGGGGCGGGTCGATGGTGGTGGTGGGGTTGGTGCAGCCGGGGACGCTGCCTTCGGGGGCGCAGTTGTCCGGGGTGTTGTCGATGACCTTGGTGTTGGTGAGCGTGACCTGGCCGTTCGACTGGTTGTCGATGCCGCCGCCGGCGGTGATCGCCGTGTTGCGGGTGACCAGGCTGTCGACCAATGTGGCGGGACTGGCGGCGTTTGAAAGGCCCCCGCCTCGCACGGCGATGTTGTCCTTGAGGGTGGTCGACTTCAGATTCAGGGTGGAGCCGTTCACGTTGCGGATGCCGCCACCGTTCATGGCGGTGTTGCCCCTGACCGATACGGACTCCAGGGTCGCGGTCCCCCGGATGTTCTCCAGACCGCCACCGTTGTTGATGGCCGACCGGTTCTTGAGCAGGGACCCGCCCTTCATCGTCATCGTGCCGCCACCGTCGTTGGCGACTCCGCCGCCGAAGCCGGTTGCGGTGTTGCGTTCGACGATGCTGCGGTCCAGGTTGAGCTGCCCAGTGTCGTTGTAGAGGCCACCACCGGTGGCTGCGGAATTGTCCTTGAAGGCGGTGTTGTTCAGGTTCAGTGTGCCCTGCTCGACCAGGGCGCCGCCGCCGGTGGATGCGATGTCGCCGCCGCTGACCGTGAGCGACTTCAGAGTCAGCGTGCCACCGGCTACGACGTGGAAGATGCGGAAGTTTTCCGTGGCGTCCGGGTCGCGTCGGATGGTGGAGCCGTTGCCGGAGATGGTGACGTCTCCGGTGATTTCGGGGAGTCCGTCGTCGGGGTTGTCCGGTGTGGTGAGTGTGTAGGTGCAGCGGGGTGCGAGGGTGATGCGGCCGCCGTTGGCGTTGGCCTGGTTGATGGCGTCCACCAGGCCGGGGATGTCGTTGCACCGCACTTGGATGTCGTCGGCGGCGCTGGCCGATCCGGTCGGCAGGACCGCGAGGGAGAGTCCGGTACCGACCGCGGCGGTCAGGGCGCCGGACCGCGAAATGAACCTCATCGTTACGCCTTCCTCAGCACTGGAGTGAAGCGGCGCATCACCGGCGTCAGTGGTCATGCTGGTCAGCGGCCATGCTGGTCAACCGGGATGGCGAGATGACGTTCTATTTCTAACTACACGTGATCGGGCCCTCACCTGGTGTGCCGCCAAACGGGTCCGGTCCTCGTGGGCCCTCCGCGACGCCGGACGGCTCAGGCCCGCCGGCCCCAGTCCAGGCGGTCGGCCAGGCCGGCGCTGGTGAAGGCGGCTTCCAGCTGGTCGCGGCCCTCGGTGAAGTGGGCCCAGCTGTCGTAGTGGACCGGTACGACGCGGCGGGCGCCGAGGATCTGGGTGGCCTCGGCGGCCTGGGCGCTGTCCAGGACGATCAGCGCGCCGTCGAAGAGCATGGGGAAGCGGGGGGCTCCGGCGAAGAGGATGGCGGTGTCCACCGGGGCGAAACGCTGGGCGATCTGCTCGACCGCGTCGAGCGAGGCGTTGTCGCCGCTGACGTAGACCGTGGGCAGGCCCTCCCCGGTGAGGATGAAGCCGACGACCTGGCCGGTGACCGGTTCGACCTCCTCGTGCCTTCCGGGTCCATGGATGGCGGGCGCGCCGGTCACGGTCACGGTGCCGCCGTCGGGGCGCTTCAGCTCGATGGACTCCCAGTCGGCCAGGCCCTTGGCCTTCTCTCCGAGGCGTTGTCCGCCATCGGGGGTGGTGAGGGTGAGCGGGACGTCGGCGAGCAGGGCCCGGCCGGAGGTGTCGAGGTTGTCGGGGTGTTCGTCGTGCGAGAGCAGGACCGCGTCGATGGGGCCGAGGTCGGCGGGGGTGGCGGTGGAGGGGGCGGTCTTGGTCAAGGTGCGGCCGGGCCGCCCGTAGTCGCCGGGGCCGTCGAACGTCGGGTCGGTCAGGAACCGCAGGCCGCCGTATTCGAAAAGGGCGGTCGGGCCGCCGAGGGCCCGGACCGGGAACTGGTCGGTCGCGTGGAGAGTGGTCACGAGAAACAACACCTCACGGATAGATCCGATTGAACCGTGAGATGACTGTAGAGACTTCTCACGGATACATGCAAGCCGTACCATGAGAATCATGAGGGAGCCCGTGATGGAAGAACCGGCCCTGCCGCCCGCGACGGGTGAGGAAGAGCACCTCTCCCTTGCCCTCGCCAACAGCGCCATTTCCATGGCCGGCGGGCATGTGGTCGATCTCCTGGCGGCTCCCGCGCAGGTCAACCACTGGCTGACGGAGCGCGGCCTCGCCCCGGTCGACGCCGGCATGATGGAAATGTGTGCGACGCAGGTGCGCTCGCTCCGCGAGCAGATCAGGTCGCTGTTCGCCTCCCGCGCCGCGGGGCTCCCCGCCCTGCCCGCCGCTGTCACGGCCATCAACGACGCGATGACCCGCGTCCCCACGGCCCCGCTCCTGCGATGGGATGACAGGACCGGCCCCTACCGCACAACCCCCCACCCCACCACCGCGATCGTCGACCACGCTCTGGCGACCGTCGCCGCCGACGCCGCCGACCTCCTCACCGGCCCGGACGCCGAACGCCTCACCGCATGCGGCTCCACCCCCTGCAACCGCTACCTGCTCCGCCACGGCCGTCGCCACTGGTGCTCCACCCGCTGCGGCGACCGCGCCCGCGCCGCCCGCGCCTACGCCCGCCGCGCCCAGTCCGGGACCTGAGTCCCGGCGGCATCCTTCGCTGTCGGCGCCCCGGGTCCTGACGGGTCGTCGCTGGCCAGAGGGGCCTTGTGGAGGTCGCTGGCCAGAGGGGCGTTGCGGAGGCTGTCCCTCCTGCGAGCCACGCGCGGGTGACCGCCGTGTGGGGACGACTCCGGGGCGCGGGATCCGTAGCGTTCGGGGCGGTCGCGGCGATGATTCGGGCCTGCTCGGCGGCCCCGAGGAGCTCAAGTCGGCGGCCGAACCGAGGGTTTGGGATCTCGCATCTTGCCTTGAGCGTCACTTAGTGACATTCTGTCGTTCAGAGACGCTGAGAGGAAACGAGGTGCCATGGCCACGACGCAGAAGCGCGACGGAGGGGGGATGAGTGAGCGGCGGCGTACGCGATTGCGGCTGGAGATCTCGCGGGAGGCGGCGCGTCTGTTCTGGGAGCAGGGAGTGACCGCCACGAGCGGCGATCAGATCGCGGAGGCCGTGGGCCTGTCCACGCGCACCATCTGGCGGCACTTCCGCAGTAAGGAGAGCTGCGCCGAGCCAATCGTCATGCAGGGCATCGTCACCCTGATGAGCGTGCTGCGCAGCTGGCCCCGGCAGAGCTCCCTCGAAGACCATCTGGCCACGGAACTGGCCGTCTTCCGGGACGATAAGGAGAAGCTCCCCGTCGATCTTGCCGACGACATTCTCGCGATGAAGATGATCCGGCTCGCCGACACCGAACCGGCGCTCCGCACGGCGTGGTTGATGGCCTGCGACCAGAAGGAACGGGAGCTGTGCGCGATCATCGCCGACCGTCTTGAGCGCCCGGTCGGCGATCTGGAGGTGCGGCAGCACGCGGCGGCCGCCGCCGCGGTCGTGCGGGTGCTCGAAGAGCACATCGGCGCCGCCGTCCTCGCCGGCGCGGACGTCACGGAGTTCACCGACGTGGTGGCCCTCTCCCGGCGTTTCGCCCATGCGATCCGCACGGCCACCGGCGGAGTCGTCGGCGACCCCGTCGCCTGACGTTCACCTCGCGGCCGGCCGTTTCCTGGCCCGCCATCCGCGCGGGCAGGGGAGCGCCGGGCAACCGGTGTCCCAAGCACACCAGCCTCCGTAAGCCGGCGCGGACGCAGCCGTACAGACCAACGCCTACCTGATGAGTGATCTCGCATGACTGAACCTCAGCCCCTACACTCCGCCGACCCGGCGCCCGGCCCGCACGGACCGGGCAGGCCCCCGGGGGGCAAGGCGAAGCAGACACCGCTGGAGCAGATGGGCGGCACCACGGGCCTGGTGTACATGATGCTGCCGATCGTGGCCTTCGTGCTCGCCAACGCCTCCTACGGGCTGACCGCCGCCATCTGCACCGCCTTCGGCGTCTCCCTGGCCATCTCCGTGCTGCGCCTGGTGCGCAAGGAGTCGATCCAGCCCGCGCTCTCCGGCCTGTTCGGCGTCGCCGTCGCCTCGTTCATCGCCTGGAAGACGGGATCGGCCAAGGGCTTCTTCCTGACGGGCATCTGGAGCAACCTCGCACTCGGCGTGCTCTTCCTGCTCTCGGTCCTCGTACGCCGGCCGCTGGCCGGAATCGTCTGGGGCTCGCTCAACGGCACCGGCACCGACTGGCTCAAGGACAAGCCCTCGCGCCACTACTACGACATCGCCACCCTCGCTCTGGTGGGCGTCTTCGCCGCCCGGGTCGCCGTACAGCAGTGGCTCTACGACAAGGACGCCACCGGCTGGCTCGCCTTCGCCAAGATCGCGATGGGCTACCCCCTGCTCGCTCTGGCCTTCCTGGTCGTGCTGTGGGCGGGCCGCCGCTCGGGCACGCGACTCAAGGCCCTGGCCGGACCGCGGCCCGCGCGATCGGTCTGATCGACGCCCCCTTTCGGAGCCCTGAGGAGAGAGATGGGCCAGTCCCTGCCCCAGAGCCTGTTCCTGCTCTGCTACACGGTGGACAAAGAGAAGTTCGAACTCACCAATCTCCAGGGCCGCGGCCAGTTGCTGCGCGCCGCGGCTCTGACCGTGCTGACCCTCGACGGGCTGCTCAGCGTCGAGGGAAAGAAGGTCGTCCGGCTGCCCACCAAGCCGCCCAGCGATCCCTTCTTGGCCGAGGTATGGCGCGACGTACCCGCGGAGAAGCCCAAGGGCTGGCTTTCGCTCGTCCACAACAAGGCCCACACCGTGGAGAAGCCCATCCGCGAGCAGCTCGCCGCGGCGGGTGTGGTCACGATCCGGCGCGAGAGGCGGCTGGGGCTGGTCACCGTCGACCGGGTCACCGTCAACGATCCACGGCCGGTACTCGCCCTGCAGGAGCGGGTACGCGACGCCGTGCTCCGCGGGCCCGATCCGGCGGCGGTCCCGATGGAGGAGCTGAGCATGGCCGTGTTCGCGGCCGAGGTCGAGGTGACCAGTGTGTTCTCCTGCAAGGAACGCCGGGAGCACGAGCAGGCGCTCAAGGGCCTCGCCGCACATTTCGACGACGCCGTGCCCGGTCTGCGCAAGGCGCTGCGCGACTCGTACCCGTCGAGCAGGGCCGTCGGAGGCGGCTGGGGCACATGACCACCGACCACACGCCGGAGCGGGAAGGCGCCTCCCACACCGTGACCGGATCCGTCCGACAGCCACAGCACGAAAGAGCCACGAGGGTGACCATGAACCAAGGCCGCGTCGTTCGACCGCTGGGTCCGTGTGAGCGGACCATTGACTTCTACATGCACCGCAATCCGCTCCAGTTCTCCCTGGTCGCCGAGATGGACCGCCCGGTGTCGGCGAGCGTGTTGGCTTCGGCGCTGGCCACGCTCCAGGATCGGCATCCATTGCTCGGGGTCGCGGTCGACCGCGCCGCGCCCGAGGCCGTGTACCGGGTGTCCGAAGGCGCGATCCCCCTCGAAGTGGCCGCCGATGGCACTCCGTGGCAATCCGTCGTCGCCGTCGAGCAGACGCGGCCGATCCCCCCGGCGCCGGGGCCCCTGGCGCGCGCCGTGCTCGTCCCACAAGAGCCGGGCTGCGCCATAGTGCTCACCTTCGCGCACCAGATCACCGACGGTGTCGGCGGTCTGCGAGCCCTGCTGGACCTGGTGGCGGCCCTGGACGGGGAGGAGTTGACGCCGCCGGGCGATGTGCCTCGAACGCAGGAGGACCTCCTCGCCCACCTCGACGGAGCGGCGGACCTCGGCGGAACGGCGGACGCCGGCGACGCCACGGCCGGCCCGCCCTTGGACGATGACGAGCGCATGAGCGCCGTTGGCGAGCTCACGCCGTTCTCCGGGCGTACACCGCACGTCGACACTCTCGCCCTGGACCGGGGACTGACCACGCGGCTTGTTCGCCGCTGCCGCCAGGAGGGCACGTCCGTGCACGCCGCGCTCTGCGCCGCCGCCACGGTGGTATTCCACCGGCGAGGACGCGATTTCGTGCGGGTGCTGACCCCGGTGGACCTGCGCCGTGCGGTCGGACTGCCCGACGAGGTGGTGAACCGGTTCACGAGCGTCCGGACGGGAAGCGCCGGGCACGACGCCAAAGACTTCTGGGCGCTCGCCCGCCGTACCCGCGCATCGCTTGCCCTTCAGCGCACACCGGCCGCGCTGAAGGCCGGTGCCGCGGCTCTCGCACAGCATGCCCCATCGAGCGCCGGTGACGCCGAGGCCATGATGTCCGCCGCCACCGCGGCCGACATCCAGATCACCAACCTCGGAGTGGCATACCCGAGCGGGCAGAGCCCGAGTCGGCAGAGCCCGAGCGGGCTCTCCGCTCTGTGGGGCCCCGCACAGATCACCCAGCTGCGAGGCGAGCACATTCTCGGTGTCGTCACGGTCGGCGGGCGGCTGCGGATGACAGAGCTCACCCACGATCCTGTCGCCGGGCTCGTCCCGGAGATAGGTGCCGTACTGGCCGAAGCATGCACCGAATCACCTCACGGATGAGCGTGTCCATCCATGTCACCGATATCACCGATGACCACCTCGGCCACCGCGCGGACCCATGCCGTGAAAGCGGCCGGTGAGGATTCCTTGCGTTTCGCGGTGCTGGGGCCGGTCAGGGCGTGGCGTGGGACACATGAGCTGGATCTGGGTTCGCCGCAGCAACGCGTGGTGCTGGCCGCGTTGCTGCTGCGGCCCGGGCGGCCGGTCACGGTCGCCGAACTGGTGGACGCCGTGTGGGGCGATGAGCCGCCGCCGGCGGCTGTGTCCGTGCTGCGCACCTATGCGTCGCGGCTGCGCAAGGTACTGGAGCCGGGGCGTGACGCCGGTGAGCCCCCGCGGGTGCTGGTCTCGGCCGCGGGCGGATATCTGGCGCGGGTACCGGAAGGTTCGGTGGATCTGGATGTGTTCGAGCAGCGGGTCGCCGAGGCGAAGAAGCTGCGGGCGTTGGGTGCGATGTCGGCCGCCGCGGATCTGCTGCGGGCCGCGCTCGACGGGTGGGCGGGGACACCGCTGGCCGGTCTTCCCGGGCCACTGGCCGAGGCCGAGCGTTCCCGGCTGGCCGAGGAGCGGCTGGCCACACTGGAGACCCGGCTGGATACCGAGGTCCGGCTGGGGCGCCACAGTGAGGTGATCGCCGAGTTGGCCGCGCTGACCGGTGAGCATCCGCTGCGGGAGCGGCTGTGCCGGCTTCTCATGCTGGCGTTGTACCGGTCCGGGCGGCAGGCCGAGGCGCTGGCGGTCTACCACAGGACGCGCGGCACCCTGGTGGCCGAACTGGGCATCAACCCCAGTGCGTCACTGCAGGAACTCCACGGCCGCATCCTGACCGCCGACCCCACACTGGACCCCACCCCACCGGAGACGGAGGCCGAGCCGTGGATGCCGCTGGCCGCCGGGTATATGGTCCGCCCCGCACAGCTACCCGCCGACCTGGCCACCTTCACCGGCCGGCAAGCCGAACTGAGGCAGATCCAGGCCCTGTCACCCGGCGACGGGACGCCTCCGGCCACGGTGCTGATCAGCGCGATCGGCGGTATGGCGGGCGTCGGCAAGACCACCCTGGCCGTGCACCTGGCCCACCGGCTCGCCCACCGTTACCCCGACGGACAGCTGTACATCAATCTGCGCGGCTTCGACCCGACCGGCTCGGCCATGCCAAGCGGGGAGGCCATCCGCGTCTTCCTCGACGCGCTCGGCGTCCCCTCGCAGCGGATACCCGCCCACCTCGACGTCCAGGCGGCGCTGTACCGCAGCCTGCTCGCCAACCGGCGGATGCTCCTCCTCCTCGACAACGCCCGCGACACCGAACAGGTCCGCCACCTGCTCCCGGCCTCACCCGGCTGCCTGGCCATCGTCACCAGCCGCAACCAGCTCACCGGCCTGATCGTCAACGAGGGGGCGCGTCCGCTGACGCTGAACCCGTTGACGTGGGCCGAGGCTCATGAATTCCTGGTGCGCCGCGTCGGCGCCGCACGTCTGACGGCGGAACCCGAAGCGACGGACGAGATCATCACACGCTGCGCCCGGCTGCCCCTGGCCCTCGCCATCATCGCCGCCCGCGCCACCGCCCGCCCCGGATTCCCGCTCGAAGCCATCGCCGGGGAACTGCGCGACAGCCGGGGCAGCCTTGACGCGTTCGCCGGGGGCGAGCCGACCACGGACGTACGAGCCGTCTTCTCCTCGTCGTACGAGGCTCTGTCCGCTCCGGTCGCCCGGCTGTTCCACCTGCTGGACCTCCACCCCGGCCCGGACATCTCCGCACCCGCCGCCGCGGCCCTCGCCGGGCTTCCCCTCCGCGAGACCCGCGGTCTCCTCGCGGAACTCACTCGCGCCCATCTGCTCACCGAACACTCACCGGGCCGCTACACCCTGCACGACCTGCTGCGTGCCTACGCCGCCGAACGCATCGCCACCGAAGAGACACCACAAGAACGGGATCGGGCCACCGAACGGCTCCTGTGCTGGTACCTGCACACCGCCGGCGCCGCCTACTCCCACCTAGCCCCCCACCGCCGCCGGATCCCCCTCCGGCCACCGCCTCCCGGTTGCCACCCTCTGACCTTCACCAGCCACGACGAAGCCCTCACCTGGTGCGAGGCCGAACGTCCCAACCTCGTCGCCGCGGTGCACCAGGCCGCCGCACCCCCCCGGCCCCGCCTCGCCTGGCAACTCGCCGCCGCCCTGTGGGGGTTCTTCTATCTGCGCGCCCATCTGCACGACTGGCTCGACACCGCCCAGAGCGCACTCGATGCCGCCCGTGACACCCACGACCGCGTGGGCGAGGCATGGAGCCTCAACGACCTGGCCGTCGCACTGACCTTGACCCACCGCTTCGACGAGGCCATCGACCACCTGAAACAGGCGATGACCCTCTGCCGGGAGTTCGGGGACACCCCCGGCAGGTCCCAGGCCATGGGCAACCTGGGCAACGCGTATCTCCAACTCGGCCGGCTCGACAAGGCAGCCGAATACATCCGCCGCTCACTCGTCCTCGACCGGGCGCACGGCAGCGCCTGGGGTGAGGGCCTCGCCCTGGCCAAGCTGGGCGACATCTACCAGCGGCTCGGCCGCTTCGACAAGGCCATCGACCACCTGGAGCGGTCGCTGACCATCCTGCGCGCCGGCGGCAACCGCTGGGGCGAAGGCGTCACACTCGACATCCTCGGCACCGTCCACCACCGGCTCCACCGCCACGACGACGCGATCCAGCACTACCACCAGGCCCTCGGAGCGCTCCGGGACATCGGCAACCGCTGGAACGAGGGCGAAACCCTCGACCACCTCGGCGGCACCCTCCTGGCCGCGGGCGATCCGGAAGCGGCCCGCACCAGATGGCGACAGGCCCTAGCGGTCTTCCAGGAGTTCGACCATCCCCGCACCGAGGAGATCCGGGGGAGGCTCAGCCGCCTGGACGAACGTGGGCCGGACTCTTCGGCACAACCTCAGGGTGAGGCCGAAACCTCCGCGTGATCTTCCCCGGGCGGCGGAATCCGCGGACCCATCTGTCAAACGAGTGTCAAAGCGATGTGGAACCCCGCTCGTAACACTTCCCCCGAATCGGGACCACCGAGATCGGCCCCGAGACCTGTACCCCCGCAGGGTCACGGAACAAGGAGGTGCGAACGTGAGCTGGACCAGGATGGGTTCCTCAGGAGCGGTGGGCACCCGGGAACGCGCGCTGCGCGCGCTCTACGACGAGCAGGCAAGTGTTCTGTACGCGTACGTGGTGCGTCTTTTGGGGGGTGACCGGCACAGGGCCGAGGACGTGGTGCAGGAGACGCTGCTGCGCTGCTGGCGCAGGCAGGACCTGGACGTCGGCCAGTCGCTGCGGCCGTGGCTGTTCAGAGTGGCCCGCAACCTCGTCATCGACGACTACCGGTCGCGCATGACCCGTCCTCAGGAGGTCAGCGCCGGGACCTGGCTGGACGACTCGCTGACGGGGCCCGACGACGTGGACCGGCTGCTCTCCTCTTTGCTCCTGAAGGAGGCTTTCCAGCAACTGTCCACCAAGCACCGGGAGGTGCTGTACGAGACGTACTACTCCGGCAGATCGACCCGCGAGGCGGGCCAGTTGCTCGGTATCCCGCCGGGGACCGTCAAGTCGCGAACGCACCACGCGGTACGTGCCCTGCGGCTGGCCATGGGCGTCACCGAGCGCGCCGAGGACGAGGCCGTCGAGAGGCCCGCGCTGCGGCACTCGTCCGCGGCGTGACGCACCTGGACCGAGGGCTCGGGCGAAGCTCAGCGGACGACTTCGGCGATGTCCGCGACCTGTTCACCCGAGGCGCCGTAGTAGTGCCGTACGTTGGCCCGTCCCCGCTCGGCATCGCCGAACACGTAGTACGCGATGGCGACAGGCCGCGGGGTTCCCTCGTGGCCTGCCTTCTTCCACGCGGATCCGGCCGCGTCAAACATCTGGGCGGCCATTCCCACGGGCACCGACGGCCGATGTATCCCTCACCCCAGCGCGTCCACGAGAAAGTCGTCGGAACGGCCGCCGACGCTGATGCCGAGAGGGAGACGGTCGCCGGATACCGCGTCGATACCGGCCACTTCCTTCGCCAGGAGCACCGCCGGCCACGGGGATGATCGACGGGCGCATGTCGCGCACCTGATGGGGCAGTCCTATGCCAATTTTCATACCCATGACTCCTTACTGCGCGTCAGAAAACGTGGCCGCGGCTTTCGGTGCGCACCCGTCACCGAGCGGCGAACACCTTGCGCTGGTAACGCTTCAAGGCGATCGGGCCAACCCTCGACATCACCGTTTCCGTGGCCTGGAGCGCCGCGTCGACGACCTGGTGTTGTGACCGCATCAATTCGACGATGGGCGCCACGTCCTGTGGCCCCCGGCCTGCCAACTTGGGCCGGCAGTGGTCGTCCTCACTGCGGTGGTGCACATGCAGGAGATCGACCAGCAGAGCGACGTGATCAGCGACGATCCGTGCCCGCGCCCCATCATGCGCCGTAACACGACGGATCAGCGTCGGCAGCGCACCGAACTCACGCCGGAACATGGTGTGAACCGCGTACATGTCCCTGCTGTCCGCAGACCGCGTGTTCTGCTTTGCCATGGTCTTCCTTACGGTATGCGCGTCAATAGGCGGGCCTGGGCGGAGTCACCGCGTGGCCTCGAGCACGGAGACCAGGGACGCGGAGGACGACACCTTGACGAGTTCCAGACCGGCTCGGTGGAACAGGGCCTCGAATTCCTCTGCGCTGCGCTCCCGTCCGGTCAACAGCGCCATCATGTTCAGATCCATCAGTGGCTCCAGACCCGGCTTGCCGACCTTGTCGATCAGGAGCTCCATCACCAGCACCCGCCCGCCGGGCTGAAGCGCCTCCCGGCAGTTGCGCAGGATCCGTACGCAGGCATCTTCGTCCCAGTCGTGGAGGACGAATTTCAGCAGGTGCAGATCGCCGGACGGCACCTGGTCGAAGAAGTCGCCGCCCACGAAGGTGAACCGGTCCGCGACGCCGAGACTCTTGGCGGAGGCGTCCGCCTCGGTGCCCGCGTGCGGAAGGTCGAGCACCATCCCGGTCAGTCCCGGATGCCGCTGCATCAGGGTCTGGACGAGGTTTCCGCCGGCGCCCCCGACATCCACGGCGACCTCGGCGTCCTTGATGTCGATCACATCGGCCAGCTGATGGGCCAGGTTGTGTGTCATGGCGGTCATGGAGTTGGTGAAGACCTCTGCCTCCCCGGGCCGGGTGGCGAGCCAGTCGAAGAACGGCGCACCGAGGGCGGCCCGTGCCGGGGTGGTGCCGGTGCGTATCGCGTCGGCCAGCCGCCCCCAGGGCAGCCAGTGCGATTCGGCACCACCCCACAACGCCAGATCACGCAGGGAGTCGGGGTTGTCGGTACGCAAGGTGTCGAGCAGGGACGTACTCTCGAACCTTTTCCCGTCCGTCGATGTGGCCAGCCCGAGCGAGGCGCACGCCCGCAGGAACCGGAACGTCGCGTCGGGGTCCAGCGACTCCGACGCGGCCACCTCGGCCGCGGTGGCCCCACCCGGGTGGAGATGGTCGGCGACGCGCAACTCGGCCGCGGTCCGCACCACCTGGGTGACCCAGTAGCCGGTCATCATCTGCATCATCCGTCCCGTGTCGCCCGCAGGCGGACGGACAGAACCAGCCGCAACGAATGGATGTTCGAAAAGTGCCATGTGATTCCCCTTGACCCGGAAGTGGTGTGAGTCCGGAGAGACCCGGGGCGGACGGTGGCCCACGGCGTCTCTCGCTGAGCCGCTCCATTGCGCGGAGCGGCCACCTGTAGAGAACGAACGGATGGACACCGGGAGCGGTTCAATGGCCGGCCGCGGGCCGCGCGGAAGGTGGTGAACCGATGTCCCGGCAGGAGCGTTGTGCTTGTCGACCGGATACATCCGAAACCTCCGCCGAGACAGAGCGGCTCCAGCTTCAGGCGAATATCCTCGCTCCGCACAGCGCCCACCTGTTCCGCCTGGCTGGGATCACTTCGGGCATGCGGGTGTTGGACGTCGGCTGCGGGGCGGGCGATGTGAGCATGCTGCTCGCCGAGTTGGTCGGGCCGGACGGCTCGGTGATCGGCGTCGACATGAACCCGGCCCTTCTCGAGTTGGCCCGCGCCCGTACCACCGAGGCCCGCCTGACCAACGTGTCGTACATCGAGGTGGACCTGACCGGCCTGCGCCTGGACGAGCGGGTCGACGCGCTGGTCGGCAGGCTGATCCTGATCCATCTCAAGAAGCCGGCCGCGGCCATACGCGCTTTGTCGCGACTGGTCCGCACCGGTGGCGTGGTGTCCTTCCAGGAGTGCAACCTCACCCGCGTCCGCTCCGTGCCGCCGACCCCGTTCGCCACCAGGAGTCTCGGTTGGGCGCTCGATGCGCTGCGCGCGGCCGGTCTCACCCCGGATATCGGCGAGCAGACCGCGTCGCTCCTACGCGACGCCGGCCTGTCTGTAGAGGGCGCGGCCACCACCGGGCCGGCGGGCTCCGCGGAATCGGCCATGCCGGAGTACATGGAGGGCTGTTTCCGTAGCGTCCTCCCGGTAGTGCTCGCGCACGGCCAGGTCACCGAAGCCGAGGTGGACATCGACACGGTGGCCGAGCGGATAGCCCATGAGCTCAAGGAGGCAGATGCGATGTACTGGGGCCCCGAACTGGCCGCCGCCTGGGCCCGCGTTCCCTAGCAGGGGGATCCACGCTGGCGATCGCGCCACGGTCACCCCACCCATGCGCGGTACCGCTGCCACGGGCGACCGTCACCGATGACGCCGCTGGGGCCGCGCTCGGCAGGCCCCAACGGCCCGCCGCGGCGCGGGCGAGGGCGAAGGCGAGGGCGAGGGCGAGGGCCCATGCACCCCTGCGGGTATGGTGCGGGGTCTACTGCAGCATTACTGCGGCACCTCTTCGATGGTGTCGTTCCAGTAGGTGACGGTCGAGTTGTCGCTGATGGCGAGGCTGGCGTCGCCGGGGGCGTTGATCTTGGCGGTCTCGCCCGTGCCCTGCGGGTTCTGGTCGGCCAACTCGATGGTGAGCTGCTTCTCGCGGTGCATGTCGCCGCCGTCGCCCTCCGCCAGGCTGAGCGCGGCGTAGGCGGACTGGCCCGGCTCCAGGGAGACCACGGACTGGGGCTTGCGGCCGCCGGCCGGGATCGAGGACTGGGCGTCCGGGAAGCCCACGAACGGGTAGCCGTACAGGTCGCACCGGGCGCTGCCGTTATTGGTGGCCTTGAGCAGGATGACCGGCGCGCTGCCGCCGGTCTCCTGGAGACTGACGGCGACCTTGCCGACGGTGCACGCGGAGCGCTTGACGCCCGAGTCCGCGTCACCCGTCGGCTGTCCCACGTCGCCGTTGTCCTCATCGCCGCTCTGTGAACCGCCACCGCCCGTGGAACCCGACTCGGCCGAACCGGAGTCATTTCCCCCGGAGTCCTTCCCCTCTGAGTCCTTCCCCTCTGAGTCCTTCGACGCCCCGGCGGAGGACGAGGAGCCGGCGTCGTCCTTGCCGCCGTCGTCCTGGCAGGCGGTCAGCGAGAACGCGACGGCGACGAGGCCGGCGGCGCGGACGGTGTGGCGAGTGGTCGTCACGAGGTTCCCCATGGATATCGGACACGGTCCGGCCGCCCGCATCCGCAGGGCACCCGGCCGGGGTCACTGGCAAGTACGATCATCGCCACGGCGCCGAAAGGCGCATGGTTCACGGGATTCCGTATGACCCACGTCACCGCTCGTTGTGGGGCGCTCCACGAGTCTGACCAGCACCGGCGAGATGGCTGCCACCGTCACTACTGAACCTTGTCACCATGCCCTACGTGTCACTGACAGGTGGGCTCTGGGCATGCCCGGAGCCGCGCCGCGCAGGCAGTTCGCCGACGCCGCGTCTTCTGCGGCCAGGCGAGAACCTTCGGCAAGAAGGACATCGACATGAACAAGCGCATACGGGCTGGAGTGATCGCGGCTGTCGCCGCGACAGCAACGCTGGTGGGCGTCGCCACGGCCGGGGCGACACCGAGTGGTCCCGGTGTGAACGGCAAGATCATTTCGCAGACAACAGTGGGCGGCAAGGACTACATCTTGCGCCAGATAACCATCCCTGCCGGTCAGAGCACCGGCTGGCACTTCCATGACGGCACTCTGTACGGCTACGTCGAGCAGGGAACGCTCAGCCACTTCGACTCCACCTGCAAGTCCGACGGCATCTATGAGTCGGGCAGTTCGTTGACTGAACCTTCCGGTTCCCAGCGGGTTCACATCGGGCGCAACCTCGGTACCACGCCAGTCGTCCTGAACGTGCTGTATGTCCTCCCTCACGGCGCACCACTGTCGGAGGATGCCCCCAACCCTGGCTGCGACTTCCAGTAGCCAAACCGTTTCGCCGGCGCATGTGGAGGTCGGCCGGCACCTCGAGGTCCGGTCCGCTGGGGTGGTCGGCCGTCGGCGAGCACGACCTCCGCGCCGAGCCGGTTGTCGGCGGCGAGTCCGGCCGTGCCCAGCTGACGACCAGGTACAACGTGGTCAGGGAAGCGGCGTTGGGGCCGATGCCCTGCGCGTCAGCGAGGGAGTCGATGTTCCGCCAGCTGCTCGCTGTGCTCCGCAAGCGTCCGCCCGGTGCGGGTGTGACATATGGGGGACGTGTGGCGCAGTGGGAGTGAGGCGGCTGGTTATCGGCGAGTCGGGTCCGCAGGTTTTCCGTATCTGTGGATCTCCTTCTCCCGTTTCTCCCGTACGGGCGGAGAGCCCTGCCCGCATCGGAGTCCGGGCCGGTCCCGGACCGCGGTCGTGGTCACGGTCGTCTCACGCAAGAGATCACTGACGAAGGAAGCGTGCATTATGTACAAGGCCCAGATCGAGACCCGCGAGATTTCCGACGCCGACCTGGACGGCGTTGCCGCCGGTGCGGCCGGCGGGCTGGCCCTGCAGAGCCAGCCGGGCAGCCTGGAGGGCATCGGCGGCGTCGAGCTGGCTGGCCACAGCGTCCTGGTGGATGGTGCGGCGAACCTGCAGAGCGGCCAGGCGGGCCTCAACGTCACCGCCGTCTGATCAGCCGCAAAGGCTGAACATCCTCGAGGCCTGAAGGCCCTCGGCCACACGGCGGATTCGAGGGATCGTTGCAACACAAGTGATCAACTGGCTGTGGCCAGGAGCTCAGCGAGGCGCGGGGGGGGGGGGTGTGCAGGCCCAGCGGGGGGGGTGTGTGGGGGGGGGTGTGTGGTGGTGAAGAGATTAGGGGGGGGGGCGGGGGGGCGGGTGGCGGCGGGGTCGG
>NZ_JBHYVB010000024.1:33642-34718 GCF_042750115.1 Streptomyces sp. NPDC059455 | reverse complement strand
CACGCCCCCCCGCCCCCACCCGCGTTTTGCGCGCCAATCTACCACCCCCTCTCTAAAGGGGCGTGGCCCCCGGGCCTCCCCGCGCCCTGGGGGTGGGGTTTCCCAGCCGAGCGTTTTGCGTGGTCGGCTGTTGAGTTCGAAGTCGAAGATCGCGGTGCGGGCGGCGGCTCTGCTGGGCCAGGCGAGTTCGCGCTGCTGACCGGCCGCTTGCGGGCGCTACGCCATATCACCGCCGGCCCACGCACGATCCGCGACGTCGCCAAAGCAGCTCCAAGCTTCATCGCGAGTATCTCCTCCGGTGCAGCTCAGGCGGGAAGTTCCGTGACGCCGAGGGCGAAGTCCCAGCCCCCCATCCCGTGGCGGGCGAGGCCCATCGTGAGCACACCCGCTCCTTCCAGCCAGTGCGCCATTTCCAGGCCACCGGCGTCCATCGGGCGCATCCCGAGGCTCTTGATGAACGCCTCCACGCCCGCCTTGGCCTGCGCATTGTCGCCAGCGATGAAGACGTCGGGCCGGCCGTTCTCCAGGACATGACGGAAGACGGTGTTGAATCCCTTCACCACGCTGGCACCGGCCGGGGCCACCTTGGCGACTTCCCGCGCGATCGAGGTGACCTCGCGGTGGGCCAGACCGTCGAACGTGGAATTGAAGGGGTTGCTGATGTCGACGATGACCTTGCCCGCGAGGGCGTCTCCGTAGTGAGCGACGGCCGGAACGACACCGTCGAACAACAGGGCCACGATGACGATGTCCCCGACCGGGACGGCGCCCCACTCTCCCGTCGTAGCGCCGCCGCCGAGAGCCTTGGCCAGGTCGGCGGACTTGGAGTGATCGCGGCCCATGACCTCGACGGTGTTGCCGCCCGCTACCGCCAGCGCGCCGATGGTACGGGCCATGTTCCCAGTGCCGATGATGCTGATGCTGCTCATGAGGTGTGCTCTCTTCCTTGTTCTCGAACTTTCGCTTTGTTTCGTTTGCGCCGAGTCACCCAACTGGGTGAGCCGCAGAGCTCGGCGCTGGCGAAGGAGCCGGGGGGGGGGGGGGGTGTGTGGGGGGTGTGGGGGGGCGGGCGGGGC
>NZ_JBHYVB010000024.1:0-33632 GCF_042750115.1 Streptomyces sp. NPDC059455 | reverse complement strand
CCGGCATCCAGTCGGACCCCCGGCTGATATTCCGCCGGCAGGTCGGGATGCGTGAGCCTGCCCCTCGATGACCTCTTCCAAGGAGGCCGTCCGCGTCGAGCAGGGCGTAATCCATTCCGTTGACCACGGTGTCTTCGATCTGCGGCCGGAAGAATGCGGCGTGGTGGGTCTCGCCGCTGAGGACCTCCCTGTAAGCGAGGTCGGCCGCCGGCCTGTGGACGGTCTGTATGGCTTCCACGACGGCCTCGCGGCCGATGAGTGGCTCGTCGCCGAGCGGGCGGTTCAGCACCACGTTCTCGGCGAGCAAACGGGTGAGGGCATCTTTGTCCGCACCGCTGTGCTTCGGGCATGCCCGTACATAGCGGTGTGTCCGTTCAGATCACCGTGGTGCCGCCGTCGGTGGTCAGTTCCAGCCCGTTCACATAGCTTGAGTCGTCCGAGGCGAGGAACAGCGCGACCGTCGCGATCTCCTCGGGGCGGCCCATCTTGCCCCGCGGGATCAGGGACTCGAACTGCCGCTTCGTCTCCTCGTCGAACAACTCCTCCTGCTTGGCCGTGGCGACCTGGCCGGGGGTCAGCACGTTCACCCGGATCCGCCTGTCCCTCAGCTCGTTCAGCCACACACGGGCCCAGGCCTGCTGTACGGCCTTGCTCCCCGCATACACACTCCACCCGGGGAAGCCCCTGAGCGAAGCGTTGGACCCGGTCATGAAGATCGAGCCACCGTCGTTGAGCAGCGGCAGCGCCTTTTGCACCGTGAACAGCGTGCCGCGCGCGTTCAGCCAGAACGCGCGATGGAACTGCTCCTCGGTGATCTCGCCGAGCTTGCCCTGCTCACCCATGCCGGCACTCGCCCACAGCACGTCGATCGAGCCCTTATCCCGCCTGACCGTCTCGTACAAACGGTCCAGGTCGTCCAGGTCGGCCGCATCACCCTGCACGGCGGTCACGTTCCGGCCGATCACCTTGACGGCGTCATCCAGCGCTTCCTGCCGCCGGCCCGTGATGAAGACATGAGCCCCTTCCTCGACAAACAGCTTCGCGCCGGCCAGCGCCATGCCGGTCGACCCGCCCGTGATCACCGCTACCTTGCCATCGAGCTTTCCCACGATTACTCCTTTGTACACCGAGCTGTGTACTTAAACGTATCCGGCGACGAGCGGGAGTGCAAGCTATGTACACCGATCGGTACCGCACTGGGCTATGATGGAGTCATGACGAAGCTGGAGAAGGGCCCCCAAGGCCGGCGCCGCGGCAGGGGTGCGCGCGAGCGCATCCTCAGCGCATCACAGCAACTGTTCCGCGCTCAGGGCATCAACCGCACCGGCATGGACCAACTCTGCGCAGTGGCCCAGGTCTCGAAGCGCACGGCCTACCAGCACTTCACCGGCAAGGACGACCTGGTCGCCGAATACCTGCGCCGATTCGATCCCGACATCATGGCCGGAGTGTTCGACCGCACCGACCTCACGCCCCGCGAACGACTCCTCGCCGCCTTCGAGGTCCCCACATCCGGCCCAGAGGAGCTCACGCCCCTGTGCCCCTACATCGCGGCGACCGTCGAAATCCACGACCCCCAACACCCCGCGTCCCAATACGCACGCGACTACAAGCTCGCCATCGCCGCGCGGCTCGCCGAAACGGCCCGCGAAGCCGGCGCCACCAACCCCGAACAGCTCGGCGAACAACTGGCGCTGCTCCTCGATGGCGCCTCGGCCCGCACCCGAGTCCTCAACGCCGAAGCCTTCCCCGCCGCCGCCGCCATCGCCGCCGTCCTCATCGACAACGCCCTCCCCGCGACAGACCGGGACCGGGGAAGCGAAGATGCAACGGCCGGGTAGCCCGAGGGTGCGACTCCCTCGGGCCACCCGACCGACGTAAGGGTGTAACGCTTCGTCCCGCGATGATGTGACCTCACCGAGATCAGGTTCGGTCCGGCTGCGGTCCCCGTCAAAGCGAAGCAAGCCCAGCCACAAAGAGTGCTGAGGACTCCGGCACGGTAGACCGCTCCCTGCGCTGCCCCCACTGCACCGGCCGCGGCTACCAGACGGGCCCCGACGGCTTCCGGGCTCACATGCTCGGCTTCCGAGGCCACTTCTCCAGCAAATCCCGTCGCTACTCCACCACCCTCGGCGCACTCCGCGACAACCGCCGCACCTGGCGCACCGAACAAGCCCGCACCGCGGACGACCAGCCCGAGCTGGCCGAGGAAACCACCCTCGTCCTCTCCCACTGGCACTACCTGGCCTCCGGCTACAGCCCCGGCGAACTCATCGCCGCCCAGGTCCGCCACGACATCGCCCAAACCCGCGACCACGCCAACCGCCACAAGGCAGAAGGAGACCCCTGGCTGTGAGAACGGGCCTGCCAACGACACACGTAGCCCTCACAGCCCCCGAGGTCATGACCGCCCTGCCGCTTGAGCCGGAGCAAGGTCTACGAGCTCATACGGACCCACCAGTTGCCCAGCTTCACCGTCGGGCGCGCACGGCGCTTGTCACCTGACAGCCCGCGCGCCTTCATTCAGAAGCAGATCGAGGAGAACGCGGCCTGATGGCATCCCGGAAGAGGAACCCCCAACGGCGCTGGAAGCGTCTGGCAGCGCAAGGACGGCCGCTACGAAGCCCGCGTGTACGTCCCACAGCCTGACGGCACCCGCAAGCGCAAGACGCTCTACGGCGCGACCTGGGAGGAGTGCGACGAGAAGCGTCAGGAACTCGTTCACGCCTTCACCTCGTCCCACCGCTGGGCACACGTCGACTGGAGTCGCATAGCACCGCGAACGTACGACGGATGGTCGCCGCTGTCACGGCGCAAGCCTCGGCCGCGAAGGAATCGCACCGCGTGCTCAGGTCAGCTTTGACGGCGGCCTGCCGTGAGGAACTGATCAGCCGCAACACGGCATTCGTTCTCGCGGTCGCGCTCGGGCTTCGCCGTGGGGAAATCCTGGGCTTGCACTGGCGGGACGTGGATCTCGATCGGCGCACGCTGACCGTGCGGTCTCAGCTCCAGCGCGGCGGCAAGGAGCTGAGAGCCTCGAAACCTGTACCGTTCCTTCGGCCGCACCGCCGAGGCCGCCGGACTGCCACGAGTGCGTCTGCACGACACCCGGCATCTCTGCGCCTTGTTGCTCTTCGCGGCTGGGATCCCTCCGCGCGTCGTGATGGAGATCCTGGGGCACTCGCAGATCGCGGTCATGATGAACGTCTATACGCACGTATACGCACGTGAACGACGACAGTCGGCGTGAGGCGATGGGCCACATGGACCGGCTGCTCAGGCCCCGTAGGTAGAAACTGCCGTCAACCTCTGCCGTCAACGCCCCTACGATCCAAGATCGCGGGGGCGTTCGGCCTGGTCAGGCATGGTGCCCCCGGGCAGATTCGAACTGCCGACACCCGCTTTAGGAGAGCGGTGCTCTATCCCCTGAGCTACGGAGGCCGGGGCTTGTGGGAAACCTTGTCGAAAATCCAGTGAATGATCTTCGTCTTGGCTGGACAAACCCGCAGTTCAGACGGTCCGCGTGCTGATTACCAAGGGGTCCTGGCAACAGGGCGCGGCGGAGATCCCGACTGACCCCCCACAGGGTAGCGGATGCGCTCGCTGCGGTTCGCCCCCGCTGTTGTGATTCCCTTGGGAAGCCGGTTGATGTGCAGTTTCGCGTGGGATGAGCATTGTTGGTGAGGTGCCGACGGTGACGGGCTCTGCTGTGCGCGGCGGCGATTTGTTCGTTCTGTGGCGATGAGGACTTGCTTGCAAGTACCGGCAAGCCGACGGCAGCTACTACGGGAGAGTGACGTCATTGGCAGGGCCTGCCCAATACGAGAGCGGGGTCGGCCAGCGGGCGGGAGGCAGTCGGATCGGACACGGCGGCCCTTTCCGTCACGAGGCCGGGGCGCGGGGTAGAACGCCACTATGTGCAGGGAGCCGGGGCAGCAATGCATGGGCTCGTCGTGGCCGGGTGACAGGCGGGGACGGGGTTGACCGCCTCGCGCAGTTCAGGATGTTTTCAGATAGCCGATGGCACGGTCGGGCCTCATGACGTATGAACTGTCTGAGACTCCCCAAGCCGCACCGGGCGGCACCACGCCCGCCCGGCACGGACATCGTCTGCGCTGGAACAAGGTGCCCGAGGTCACCGCCTACTTCTGGATCATCAAGGTGCTCTGCACCACGGTCGGCGAGACCGCTGCCGACCTGCTCAACGAGAAGGCCGGGCTGGGCCTGACCGGCGTGTCGGTGCTGATGAGCGTGCTGCTGGCGGCCGTGCTCGTCGTCCAGTTCCGTACGACCTCCTATCGCGCGGGTGTGTACTGGCTGGCCGTCGCCCTGATCAGCGTGGTCGGCACCCTGATCAGCGACAACCTCACCGACAACATGGGCGTCCCGCTGGAGACGAGCACCACGGTGTTCGCGCTCGTCCTCGCGGTCGTGTTCGTGGTCTGGTACCGGCGCGAGCGCACCCTGTCCATCCACAGCATCGACACCACGAGCCGCGAGTCGTTCTACTGGCTGGCGGTGCTGTTCACCTTCGCCCTCGGTACGGCGGCCGGCGACCTGGCCTCCGAGGGCATGAACCTCGGCTACTGGCTCTCCGCGGTCCTGTTCGCCCTCGTCATCGCGGCGGTGGCGGTCGCGCACTTCGCACTGGGCCTGGACGCGGTGTGGAGCTTCTGGATCGCCTACATTCTCACCCGCCCCCTCGGCGCCTCGATCGGCGACTACCTCTCCCAGCCGAACGCGGCTGGCGGTCTTGGTCTTGGCACCGTCGTCACCAGCGTGCTCTTCCTGGCGGTCATTCTCGGCCTGGTGGTGTACCTGACGGTGACCCGCAAGGACGTCGCCGAGCCGGAGGGCGTGGCACGTCAAGCGGCCTGACCAGTGCAAAAGGCGTTCAGGATGCGTTCAGGAGGCATCTGGCAGGGTCGCATGCCTCGCCCGCCGCCCGCGGTCGGCCGAGGCAGCAGGGCGCCCACCCCACTGGGGGCGAGCGCCCTGTCGTCGTACCCCCACTCGACAAGGAGTGTCCGACCTTGGAGAACCCCGAACTCCTCACCGACCTCGACGTCGCGAGCACGCACCAGTCCGCGGCGAGCAGAACCAAGACGGTGATGAAGAAGCTGCCGGAGGTCACCCTGGCCTTCTGGGTCATGAAGATCGCTGCGACAACACTGGGTGAGACGGCCGGTGACCTGTTCGCACAGACGCTGAAGCTGGGTTACTTCCTCACCACGATCGCCCTGTTCTTGATCTTCGTGGTGACTCTGGTCGTCCAGCTTCGATCGCGGCACTACAACCCGTTCTTCTACTGGACCGTGATCTTGTCGACCAGCATGGCCGGCACCACGATGTCCGACTTCATGAACCGTGATGCCAGCGCCAAGTTCTTGTCGAACGGCGCCACCTCGCTCGGCTGGGGCCCACAGGGTCTGGGTCTGGGCTACCCGACCGGCGCGGCGATCCTGATCTCGATCCTGCTGGTCATCTTCGCGGTCTGGAAGGTATCCGGAATGACCTTCCAGATCCGCGACATCGTCACGTTCCGCGGCGAGGCCCTGTTCTGGTCGGCGATCCTGGTCTCCAACACCCTCGGCACCTCCATGGGCGACTTTCTGTCCGACAGTTCCGGCCTCGGCTACCTGGGCGGCGCTCTCCTCGTCTCCGGGGCACTCGCCGTCCTCCTCGCGCTGATGAAGGTGCCGATGGTGCCGAACGTGCTGCTGTTCTGGATCGCCTTCGTCCTCACCCGCCCGCTCGGCGCCACCGCCGGTGACTTCCTCACCAAGCCGGTCGCCAAGGGTGGCCTGAACCTCGGCACCGCCGGCTCCTCGGCCGTCCTGCTGGCCGTCCTGTTCGTCCTGATGGCCTACGCCCACGTGCAGGAGAAGAAGAACGCGGTGACGCTCTCCGAGCAGGAGCAGCCCCTCACCCGGCAGGCAGGGTGACCGTGAACCGGGCCCCTGGCGCGTGCCCGGGATCGTAGGACACCTCGCCGCCGACGGCGCGGGCCAGGCGCCGCGCGAGCGGCAGCCCCAGTCCCGCGCCGTCGTGCCCGTCCGTGGCGTCGGCGCGTCGACCCGGCTGGAACAGCTCGTCGGCGAACGCCTCCGGTACACCGGGCCCGTCGTCGACGACGTCGATCAGGACAGAGCCGGGCCTGCGGTGCGCGGACACGGTCACGCGCGAGTGGGCGTATCGGACGGCGTTGGTGAGCAGCGGGTTGACGATGCGTTCGAGCAGAGCCGGCGTGACGCCTGCCTCCAGCTGTGGACAGGCCGCCTTCACTGTGGCCTTCACCTGATGCGGTGCGTCGAGCTGCTGGGCGAGACGGTGCAGGACGGGGACGACATCGGTCGTACCTGGGACCGCTGAAGGGTTCCGCGCATTTTCGCGGGCGTCGTTCAGCAACGTGTCGCAGATCGTGAGCATGGATTGGGTGGCCTCGGCTATCACCTGGTGACTGGCACGGGTCTCCTCGGCGGAGCGGGGGCGTCCCCGCCACCAGTCGAGTTCCATGATGATCCGGCTGAGCGGGGTGCGCAGTTCGTGGGACAACTCTCCGGTCAGATGCTGCTCGTGACGCAGCACCGCGCGTATGCGGTCCAGCAGTGCGTCAAGGGAGCTGCCCAGGGCTGCGAGTTCGGCCGGGCGCTTCTCGACGCCGAAGCGGTCCACGGCGGCCACCGCGCTCCGTTGGGTGGCCTGCTCGGTCATGGCCCGCACGGGGCGCAGTGCCCGGCCCACCGAGAGGCGGGTCAGCGCGTAGGTGCAGATCAGCATCACGCCGTCCAGGACGAGCGATCCCAGCAGCAGGGTGTCGGCCGAGTTCCGGTACGGAGTGAGGTCCAAGGCCGTGACCACCATGGCGGCGTGACGGCCGGATACGGGCCGGGAGCACAGGCGGACGGAGCGGGGACGGTCAGCGTGGACGGTCGCGCAGGCACGGCTGCCCTGTGCGGCGAGCCGCGCGGCGGCCCGGGTCAGCGGGCTGTCGGCCGCGATGGGGGCCGGCTGTTCGAGCAGGTGGGTGCCGGCGTAGATCCAGACGTTGGCGTCGAGGAACTGGTCGTTGGCGGTCTCCAGCACGCGCACCCGCGAACCGCTGGTGTCGACGGTCGTGGCCACCGCGTCCGCACGGATCCGCAGCTCGTCGTCCGCCTGGTGCCGCAGGTGTCGGTCGACCATGGTGTTGAACACCACGGTCAGGACCGTCATCAGCAGTGCGGCGGTGGTCAGCGCGATGAGCGAGAGCCGGCCCCGCAGCGTGCGTGGAGCCAGGTGGCCCGGGAAAGACCTCATGACAGCCGGTGGCCGATCCCGCGTGCCGTGCCGATGGTCAGAGCGCTGCCGACTTCGCGCAGCTTGCGGCGCAGCCGGGTCAGGTACTGGTCGAGGGTGTTGTCGCTGACCTGCGCGCCCTCGGGCCAGCCGGCCCTGACCAGGTCGCGACGGCGCACGAGATCTCCGCTTGCGGCGACGAGCGCGGCCAGCAGTCGGAACTCTGTCGGGGACAGGGCAACGAGGGTATCGCGAACGGTCACGCTGTGCCGGACCGCGTCCAGCGTCAGGTCTCCGACTGCGGCCGGGGAACACGGAGAGGACCGCTTGAGCGCGGCTCGCAGTCTGGCGGCGAGTTCGGCGAGGTGGAACGGCTTCGGCAGGTAGTCGTCGCCCCCCGCGGAGAACCCGGACAGCCGGTCGGTGATGTGGTGCCGAGCGGTCAGGAAGATCACTGGGGCGAGGAACCCGTTCGCGCGGAGGGCCTGGCACACATCCCGTCCATCCGCGTCGGGCAGGCCGATGTCCAGCACGGCTGCCGCCACGTTCGCCGTGGCCAGCCGCAGGGCGGTGGCGCCGTCGGCGGCGGGAACGGGATCGAAGTCCTCGTCGTACAGGCCGCGGCGCAAGACGTCACGCAGGGCGTGATCGTCCTCGACGACCAGGATTCTGGGGCGCATGGTCCTCCTCCGCCGTCCGTGCGGCCGGGTGGGTCGAGTCGCTGAGGAAGGATGCGGGCAGCCAGCGGGCCGCGGCACACAGGCACACTCCGAGCCAGCCGACGGCGAACAGCCAGCCGCCGACGACGTCGGTGAACCAGTGCACCCCGAGGTAGGCGCGGGTGAGTCCGACCAGCAGGCCCCAGCAGCCGACGGCGACGCCAAGCGCCGTCCCGCCGCGCGGGGCGCGCAGGCTCAGCGCCACGATCAGCAGCCCGGCGGTCAGTGCGGCCGTGGTGGTGTGCCCCGACGGGAACGCCCAGCCGCTCGCGTGCGTGGCCCAATCATCCCGCGGCGGCCGGGCCCGGTGGATGAGCTCCATCACGCCGAACCGAAGCGCCTGTCCCGCACCGAGGCAGGCCGTGCAGAGTGCGGCGGCGAGCAGCCTGCGCCGCGCCGTCCGCACCATCATGACGCCGGCCAGCACGGCGAGGACGTACGGGATGACACCGGTTCCGGTGGCCGTCAGCCCGCGTGCCAGGGCCATCGCCACATCGGGTCGGTGGGCGACGGACCACGAGAGAAGGCCGTCGTCCAGCCACAGCGGAGCGCCACCGCCGCCCACGACCACCATGGTCAGCACTCCCAGCACCGTCCAGGCGCCGAGGCCCGCACTGCCCGCCAGCCCTGCGGCGTCCCTGCGGTTCACGGGGCAGCCAGGAGCGGACGCAGCACAGTGGCGCTCAGGTGACGGGCAAGTGTCCGCGCCCACCGCCGCAACAGGATCATCGCAGCGGAGGCCACGAGCACGCCCACGAGCACGCCGACCGCGACGTCGTGCGGGTAGTGCACGCCGACCCAGGCCCGGGAGGCCGCCATGGCGAGCGCGGCAACGGCCGCGACCGCTCCCAGGCGACGTGAGACGAACACCAGCGCCACGGCGGTCGCCGCCGCGATCGCCGAGTGATTGCTGGGGAAGGACCAGTCACCCGGCGCCGGACACGCCTCCAGAGTCCTCACGCGCAGGTTCCGGCACGGCCTGTCCTCACGCACCACCAGCTTCAGGGCGGCATCCACGCCGTACGCCAGGACCACGGCCACCGGCGCGGCCAACGCCGTCACCGCTCCTGTCCGCCGGGCCTGCCACCAGCCCAGGACCATCAGCAGAGCGAACACCGCCAGCCCGTACGCCGACCACGCCGCCACCGCGGTGTCCACCCAGCTGGGCGAGCGCCCCGCCAGGTCCACCACATCCGTGTACGCGGAGCCGTCGATCGACGCTCCGCCGAACGCGAAGGTCATCCGCGGGCCTCCTTCGCCCTGGCCTGCCTGCGGTTGCGGTGCAGCTCGGCGGCGAGCGGAATCAGCGAAACCACCACGATCAGCGCCACCAGCGGCAACAGATAGCGGTCCACGCCGGGGATCGCGGAGCCCAGCGCGTATCCCGCCAGGGACAGGCCGACGCTCCACACCAGGCCGCCGACCACCTGCCAGACGGTGAACACCCGGACGGGCACGTCCAGCGCCCCTGCCAGCGGATTGAGGACGGTCCGCACCACCGGCACGAATCGCGCCAGAACGATGGCCTTCGCATGCCCGTACCGCGCCAGCAGCTCCTCCGCCCGCTTCGCCCCCTCGTGCAGCCGGGCGGACCGGCTGCGAGCGAGCAGGGCACCGCCGGCCCGGCGCCCGATGAGATAACCGCACTGCGCACCCGCCAGCGCGCCGAACGCCGCGGCGGCCAGCAGAGGGCCCAGGGACAGCCGTACGCCGTGCTCCCCCGTGCCCGTGCACAGCAGGCCCGCCGTGAACAACAGGGAGTCGCCCGGCAGGAAGAAGCCGATCAGCAATCCCGTCTCAGCGAACATCACCGCACCGACCCCCAGCACGCCGAACGCGGCCAGCAGCGAGTGCGCGTCGAGCGGGTTCACGGCGAGCTGCGACGATAGAACCACGGGTGTGGTCATCGGCATGAGTCCCTTCCCTGCGGACAACCGGATGCATACCCCGACCGACTACAATCCTGTAGACGGTCTGCGTCACTGTAGACGATGGTGGGGTGAGAATCGTTCCCATGACCGACGCGAAGGACGAGCGCCGACCCGCGGGTGAGCTGGAGGCGGCCGTGATGGCCGCCCTGTGGGCTTCGGACACGCCGCTCACCCCGGCCCAGGTCCAGGCCGAACTCTCCTCCGGCCTGGCGCGGACGACCGTGACGACGATCCTTTCCCGCCTGTATGAGAAGGGGACCCTGGAGCGGGAGCGGCAGGGCCGCGGCTACGCCTACCGCCCCATACAGGACCCGCACGGCCTGACCGCTCTGCGCATGCACGGCGAACTCGCCCGCGACAGCGACCGGGAGAGCGCTCTGGCCCGCTTCGTCGCCCAGCTCACCCCGGACGACGAGCAGGTCCTGCGGCGACTGCTGGAGGAGGGCCTATGACGACCACGCTCCTGCTGATCCCGCTCCTTCTGCCCTGTGCGTCGCCTTTCCTGGCCCGCCGGATCCTCGACCACCGCTCGCCGGTGGCCGCCCTGTGGACCCTCACCGTCTCCGCGCTCCTCCTCGCAGCCGGTACCGTCGCGGCACTCGGCACCTTCGCGGTGACCGGCCTGCTCAAAATCCCGGCCTTTGCCGCGCTGGGCGAGCTGGTCCACCCTCTGCGGACGCCCTCCGAACGGCTGATCCTGCCCGTGGCCGCCCTGGCCGCCGGTCTGCTCACGCTCGGCACCTTTGCGCTCGGGCGCTCGGCGGTGCGCCAGGCCGCAGGGCTGCGCACCGCCCGCTCCCAGGCCGAACGCCGGTCCACCGCAGGCGACCTGTGCGTCGTCGACTCCCCGCACCCGGACGCCTACGCCCTGCCCGGCCGCCCGCACCGCATCGTCGTCACCACCGGCATGCTGCGTGCCCTGCGGCCGGACGAGCGGGAGGCCCTCTTCGCGCACGAGCGCGCCCACAACACCGGCGGCCACCGCTACTTCCTGGCCGCGGCGGAACTCGCCGCCCACTGCCACCCCGCCTTGCGAGCGGTCCGTGAAGCGGTCCGGCTGGTCGCGGAACGCGCCGCCGACGAGGCGGCCGCCACCGCGGTCGGCGACCGGCGCCTGACCGCCCGCGCCATCGCCCGAGCCGCCCTGGCCGCGCACGCGGCGGACTCGCATCGCCCGGCGTTCACACCGGCGGCGACCACAGGTCCTGTGCCGCGGCGTGTGGCCGCCCTCCTGTCCCCAGCCGCACGAACACCGCGCATCGTGCCGTGGATCGCCGTTCTCCTGGCCGCCTGCGCGGTGATCTCCTGCGCCACTGCGGCGACCGGCGCACTCAGCGTCCACCAGGACATCGAAGTCGCCCAGGGCGAGGCAAGCCGCTGAAACGGAGAGCGCCCAACCGGTATCCCCGGACAACCAACCACAGGTTCCGTCGAACTGGAGGGCGCGGCGGGCGTCAAAAAGATCGCCCGGCGCACGGGCCGCGCGACGTCTCGCGCCGCATCAGGGACCAGTGACCGCTTACTACGGTGCGTGATCGACGGCGAAGACCAGGTAAGCGCCGTACAACGCGGACAGGGCAGTCGTCGAGCCGAGCAGGAGGACGCGCACGCTGCCGGAGCGGACTCGGGCCAGCCCGATCGCCAACGGCAGCAATAAGGGAAGGGCGGGCAGGAGGAATCGGGCCCGAACGCCGAAGAACGCCGAGTCCCCGACAGCGATCCAACAGGCCCACGCTGTACACCACGAGCGGCAGCGGCTGGCCGTGCGTCACTGTCACGGCTCCGAGGGCTATGGCGGCGCACAGCACGAGCGCCACGACCATCCAGGCGAACGGCACGGACGTGGGATGAAGGAAGACCCGGCCCAGCTGGCGGACTGTGGTGATCCCCCAGTCGAATCGGGAACGCCACAGTCTCTGGACGACGAAGTAACCGTCCCAGTGGCCGAGCCGGGCACCCACCCATGTGATGAACCCAGCCAGCCCAGCGGGGCGATCAGCGCACCCAGGCAAGGCCGCCATCCTGCCTTTGCCGGCTGCCGTGCCGGACGTCTGCGGATTCGTACCAAGGCGACGGCTGCCGCCCCGTCGATCGCGACCACCAGGGCCACCGCGCTGGGCCGGGTCAGCCCCGCCAACGCGCACAGGACGCCGGCCCATATCCAGCGCTGGGTCAACGCCGCATACAGGGACCAGGCGGCCAAGGCCGTGAACAGTGCTTCCGGATAGGCCATGCTCTCCACCACGGCATGCGGCAGCGCTCCCCAGAGCACCGCGGCCAGCACTCCGGTGTGCTTGCCGTAGCGCCAGGCGGCAACGGCGAAGATCCCCCAGGCCGCGGTCAGGGACGCGAGCCAGGAGATCAGAAGAGCGGCATGCGGGACGGGCAGCGACGTCAGGGCGTGCACGAGCCGGATCAGGGCCGGATACAGCGGGAAGAACGCCAGGTTGGAGCAAGCGTTCCCTGCCTGCGGACTGGTCGCGAGTACGGGCAGGCCGCAGTCGTATCCGTTCACCGCGATATTTCCGTACCGCTCGGCGTCCCATATCGTCGCCAATCTTTCCAGTGCTGGATCTCCACGCCGGTGGCCGCAGTACAGGAGCACCGCCACGCCGACGGCCCGCACCATGGCGAAGCCCAGCACAGCGGGCGCCGCGTCACGGGCTGCCGCGCGCAACCGGTGGTATCGAAGGGCAGGGCTGTCCTCTGATTCGACGCTGATGGCCGACGGCCGGGGTGTCACGAGGCGATCCCCTACGCGAGAAGCGGCTTCGACTCAGGCGACATCGCCACGTCCTGCCTGGTCCTATCGCCACCATGGCATCTCGTGGCCACCCGCACGCGCCGGAGCCGTCCACACGGATTACGCAGCGCTGACCGAGCGCGGGCCTCGGGCGCGAGACCGACCGGAACATGAAGAATAAAAACCGACATTTCTTCCGGCTCTGCTGTGACCGGAGGCCCCGTGATCGCCTCGTCCCGAACACGCCCCCGGAGTACCGTCCGTCTGCTCGCTTACGCCCTCGGCGTCGCCGCGGCGGTGGCCGCGCCATGGACGGGAGCCGCAGGAACCGGGCACAGGGCCGGACATGTCCCCACGCCCGATCACGTGGTCGTCGTCATGGAGAATCACGCGTACGACCAGATCATCGGTAGTCCCAGCGCTCCGTACATCAACTCATTGGGAAGGGGCGGCGCCGTCCTGACCAACTCCTACGCCATCGCCCACCCCAGCCAGCCCAACTACTTCGCACTCTTCTCCGGCGCGACGCAGGGCATCACCGACGACAGCTGCTACACCCCCGGCTTCCGCTCCGCCGCCAACCTCGCCTCCGAGCTGACGGCCGTCGGAAAGACCTGGGCCGGCTACAGCGAGTCGCTGCCCAGCCAAGGTTCGACCACCTGCGACAGCGGACGCTATGCGCGCAAGCACAACCCGTGGTTCGGGTTCCGCAACGTCCCCCGATCCAGTGCCAAGACGTTCGCACAGTTCCCGAGCGTCTACGCCAGGCTGCCTACGGTCTCCTTCGTCATCCCGAATCTGTGCAGTGACATGCATGACTGCCCGGTCTCCACCGGTGACACCTGGCTGCAGAAGCACCTCGGCGCCTACGCGGCCTGGGCCGAGACCCACAACAGCCTCCTCGTGGTGACCTTCGACGAGGACAACCAGCACAGCAAGAACAAGATCGCCACGGTGCTGTACGGCCAGCCGGTGGCCGCGGGCAGCAGATCGGCGACCAGGTACGACCATTACGACGTGCTGCGCACCATCGAGGACATGTACGGCACCTCGCACGCCGGACACGCCGCCACCGCGTCGGACATCACCGGTATCTGGGCGAGCTGAGTGGGTACGTCTACGGACCGCCGCAGCGCGGCACGTCGGCCTTGAGCGCCGCGGCCAGGGCGATCGCCGTGGTGTCGGAGCCACCTCGGCCGAGGGCGGTGATCTCCTCAGTTTCCCGGCTGAGGACCTGAAACCCGGCCACCAGCACGATCGCGCCCCGAGCAAGGGCCCGGCGTACCCGCTCCGGTCTGGCGTCGATGATCTGGGCTTCACCGTGGACCGAGGTCGTGATCACACCGGCTTGCGGGCCCGAGAACGAGCACCCCTGGGCCTCCAGCGTGTGAATCGCCATCGCGGTCACCCGCCGTCAGCAGCACGTCCAGTTCGCGCGAGGACGGCTCGGGGTTCATTTCCCGCGCCAGCTGTAGCAGCCTGTCGGTGGTGTCGCCCATGGCGGACACCATGACGACGACATCGTGACCCGCTTCATGCGCCGTGACGATACGTTCGGCGTCGCGCAGGCCGTGTCCACGACCTCGGCAGTGACGCTGAGCGGGGCAGGAGGCGTATCACCGCGTCCTCGCGCCCGCCGCGTTCGACGATGAGCCCGTGCCGCAGCGCGTAGGTCTGGATCGCGGACGCGCTCGTGGCCGCGGGCCGGCCGTCGCCGGGGTTCGCCATCTCGATCCCCCAACATCAGACCACGACCGCGCACCTTACGGACCCACGGGTCGGTGGTCAGCCGATCGCCGGGTCCGGGGGTTCGACATGTGCCAGTTCCGGGGCGTCCGTGCTGCAGTAGACGAGGCCGTCGTGGTCCACGTCGCACGGCGTGACCGTTCCGTCGTCGTACACGAGCCAGGCGAGCACCGGACGGCGTTCGAAGCCATCGGCGCCGGGGGCGCCATCGGGCGGTGCGTCGAGGCGGTAGCAGACCGTCCACCCCATCCCGGGCAGAGCGCCGACCACCTGCGGCCGTCGTTCGTACGTCAGGAAACCCGGATGGCGGTCAGCACGGACGACGCGGCCCTTGTCCCCTTGGGCCGCGCCGCCCGTGTCGCATATGTAGCCGACGAGTTCCTCGTCCTCGCGTCGCCACTCCACGATGTCGCATGTCTCGACGCATCCGTTTCCGCGATCGACGAGTGCGGCCCATCGCTGGCCTGAGGCGGGACACGAGGCTTCCACGGGAACTCCTTTCGACGGCTGGGCGGTCGGTCAGTCGGTGTGGGTCAGTCCGTCAGCCGGTCAGGTCCGTGCCATGTCCCCACCCACGCGGGACGGCGGTTGCGGTCGGTTCGCGGCCAACTGGCGGATGATCAGCGGGGTCACCAGGACGACCACCAGCAAGCGCAGACTCTGGACGGTGGAGACCAGGGCCACGTCCGCATGGGAGGAGACGGCCGTGGCGAGGACCGCGTTGATCCCTCCGGGTGTCGTGGCGAGATAGGCGTCGGTGAACGGTGTGCCGGTCAGGCCGGCGAAGACCCACGCCAGCCCGGCGCAGCCGAGGCAGACGACCGTCATGCAGACCAGGATCGGCGGCAGCAGGCGCCGCATGCTGCGGAGCGTCTGGCGGGTGAAACGTACGCCGACGTCCAGGCCGACGAGGACGAAGACGAAGTTCTGCAGCACGCCCACGGGCGCGAAGCCGGGCACGGCGCCGCTGAGAGTGGCGACGAGGGCGACCAGCATGGGGCCGATCAGCATGGGTGTGGGCAGTCGCAGCCGTCGGCCGGCCCAGGAGCCGGCGGCGCAGACGGCCGCGAGGGCGAGCAGGCCGCTGAGCTGGTCCGCCCCCGCCACGAGGTGCGTGAGGCCGGTTCCGGTGATCCCGCCCCCGCCTGGGTGGCCCGATGCGGCCGATGGCCGACCGGAGGTCATCCAGTGGGCGGCCAACGGGGCGGTGGTGGCGACGAGGCCGACGCGCAGGTACTGGGTGAACGCGACGAGCCGTACGTCGGCGTTCAGCTCGTCGGCGCAGGTGACGATCGCGGCGGAACCGCCGGGCACCATACCGAGGACGGCGCTGGGCCGACTGATGCGGCCACGGCGGGCCAGAAGCCAGGCGATCCCGACGCTCAGCGCGATGGTGGCCGCGGTGACCACGGTCATGGGCAGCGCGACGGGGGCGGCGGAGACGAGGGCGGCCGGGGTGAGGTAGCTGCCCATGAGAGCGCCGACCAGAGCCTGTGAGGCGCGGCCCGCCGGCGCCGGCAGCCGGTCGCGGACCACCCCGCACAGCGCCAGGGCGGCGCCGACCAGCAGGGAGGCCAGGAGGTAGGGGGCGGGAACGCCGAAGGCGGAGGCCGTGAGACCCGCCGCGGAACCCCCGGCGATGATCATTGCCCAGCGTCCGACGGGAGCCGGGCGGGAGACGCGGAGCTCGGAGACTTGCGGGGCGGGCTTCGGCGCGGTGCTGGGCGAGCGCTCATGCGTTCGCCGCGGCGCGGAAGTCGGAGCCACGTTGACGCCTTTCGTCGGTTGACGGCATGTCCGTTGAACTCGACGCCTGCGGTGTAAGCAGGCACTTTCCACTGTGCCGTGTACGGCCTGTGCGGGCGCTGAGAACCCTGAGTGAGCGCTGAGGAGACCCTGAGAGCCCGCTGAGAGCGCGCGGCCGACCAGCGCGTCGGCCCCTAGACTCGCAAGGGAGGATCAGCCTTCCGGCGGATCCGACCGATCGGCGCCACGAGGTGATGCGCGTGCGGGTGCTGGTGGTCGAGGACGAGCAGAACATCGCCGCCGCGGTGGACCGTGGGCTGCGCGCCGAGGGGTTCGACGTCGACATCGCCGAGGACGGTGAGAAGGCCCTCCGTCTGGTCAGGCACCACGACTACGCCGTGATCGTGCTCGACCTGATGCTTCCTGGGCGTAACGGCTACGACGTCTGCCGCACGCTGCGCGCCGCGGAGATCGCCACTCCCGTTCTGATCCTGACGGCCAAGGACGGGGAGTACGACGAGGCGGACGCGCTCGATCTGGGTGCCGACGACTATCTGACCAAGCCTTTCTCCTTCGTGGTGCTGCTGGCCCGGATCCGCGCGCTGCTGCGCCGCAGCGCCCCGCAGCGGCCGCCGGTTCTCCGTGCGGGTGATCTCTGGCTGGATCCGGCCGCCCACCGGTGCGGTCGTGGTGAGGAGATCCTCGAGCTGACGCCGCGCGAGTTCGGACTGCTGGAGTTCCTGTTGCGCCACCCCGACACGGTGGTGAGCAAGACCGACCTGCTCGCTCAGGTCTGGGACGCGTGGTTCGAAGGCGACCCGAACATCGTCGAGGTCTACGTCGGCTACCTCCGGCGCAAGATCGACACCCCGTACGGCCGGTCCGTCATCGAGACCGTGCGGGGCGTCGGCTACCGGCTGGACGGGAAGGGCGGCTGAGTGTCCCGGCGCCGTCTCGCCGACCGCCTGTCCTTCGCCCGGGTGCGACGGCTGACGAGAAAGCTGAGCCTGCGTACGCGGGTCACCATATGGGCCACGACGGCCGTCGCCATCGCGACGGTCGCGGCCGGTCTCGGGCTGCTGCTCGGCCTCAAGTATTCGATGTGGCGCGATCTGGACACCACAGGGCGCCAGCGGCTGTCCGACGTCTCGGCTCTCATCAGGCACGACCAGTTGCGTTCCCTCATACCGTCCAACGGAGGGGACGCCGACGTGGTCGAGGTGCTCGACGCCTCGGGGAAGGTACGGGCCAGTTCCGATTACGACACGGGCCCGGGCAGTCCCAGCGGGTTTCCGAACCCCCTTCCCCCGCAGGTCGTCGCGGGCCGTGCCACGACCCTCCACGACCTCAAGATCGGCGACGGAGGGGACTTCCGCGTACTGGCCCGGCCAACCCGGGTGGGGGACCGGCCCGCCACCATCGTCGTGGCGGTGTCCCTGGCCCAGGCCGAGCACACCCTGTCCAGTCTGACCACCGGCCTGGTGATCGGTGTCCCGGCGCTGACGGCGCTGGTGGCGTGGACGATCTCGCTCACCGCCGGCCACACTCTGCGCCCGGTGGAAACCCTGCGCGGCCAGGCCGCGGACATCACCGCGACCGATCTGCACCGCCGCCTGGACCTGCCCGATTGTCAGGACGAGATCCACGCGTTGGGCGTCACCCTCAACGACATGCTCGCCCGCCTCGACGAAGCCTCCGTCGCGCAACGCCGCTTCGTCGCCGACGCCGCGCATGAACTGCGGAGCCCGCTGACCGCGCTGCGCGCCCAGCTGGAGGTCATGTCCAGTTACCCCGATCCGGACCGTGACCCGCAGGTGGCCGCCGCCCTACTGGAAGACGTGGAGCGGCTGCACGACCTCGTCGAGGGCCTCCTCGCGCTGGCCCGCAGCGAGGATCCCGCCCGGCCGCGATCCCAGGCCGCGCGTGTCATCGACCTGGATGAGGTGGTGCTGGCCGAGATCCGTCGGCAGCGCTCCCTGGCCCGGGCGGAGATCGACGCCCGGCGGGTCTCGGGCGGCCGCGTACGGGGCGACGCCGAGGCGCTGCGCTGTGTTGTGCGCAATCTCCTGGACAACGCCCGCCGCCATGCCGAACGGCACGTCCGCGTGGCCCTGGGCGAGAGCGGCGGCACCGTGGAACTCACCGTCAGCGACGACGGATCGGGTATCCCGGCCGCGGAGCGGACCCGGGTCTTCCAGCGTTTCACCCGTCTCGACGAGGCGCGCTCCCGCGAGGCCGGCGGCTCGGGCCTCGGCCTCGCCATCGTCGGCAAGGTCGTCACCGCCCACGGCGGCGTCGCCTACGCCGACCAGGACCCACCCCTCGCCGACGGCGGCCTCGGCGGAGCCCGCCTGGTGGTTCACCTGCCCGCCGCGCCGTCGCCGGATTTGTCCGACGATCCGCCGCCCGCCCCGGACGGCCCCAAACCGGTCTGACCACATACGCCTCGGACAGCGTCCGGCGGTGGCGGCCGTGTTCCTTCCGCATGGGCGAACCACTGATGTTCTCCAGGCTGGAGAAGGGCCGTTGACGTTTGCTGCGGCGAGAGTTGGGCCACGGCAAAACTTGGCGCAAACTACGTAAAACTTACGAAAGGGGCAGGTGCAGTGCCAGCCGGGCTCCCGGGCCGCCGTCCTCCACACATGCGCGGCCGCCGTGATGAGTGGCCACCTCCCGCACGATCGCCAGTCCCAGTCCGGAGCCGCCGGCGTCCCGGCTGCGGGCGTCATCCAGCCGGGTGAAGCGGTCGAAGACCCGGTCACGGTCGGCGGGCGGGATGCCGGCGCCGTCATCGCGGACGCACAGGACCGCCTCGTTTTCCGTGGTGTCGAGGCCGACCTCCACGTGGTGGTGGGCGTACCGGACGGCGTTGTCGAGCAGGTTGCGTATGGCTCGGGACAGCGCGTCGGGGTCTCCGCGCACGCGTGCGGGGCGAACGCGGGCGCGGGCGACGGCCACACCGGGGATGCAGCCGCCCGACCTCTGTCCGCACCAGGTCGTCCAGGTCGATCTCCGTCTCGCGCGGCACGCCTGCGGCGGCGTCCAGACGGGCCAGCCGCACGAGGTCGTCGATGAGCCGGCCGAGCCTGACCGTCTCCTCGAGCAACTCGGGCAGCCGGGCCGAGAAGTCGGCGCGGGGGTGCCGGGTGGCGGTCTCGATTTCGGCCCGCACGGCGGCCACCGGGCTGCGCAGTTCATGCGCGGCGTCCGCCACGAACTGCCGCTGTCGAGCGGTCGCTTCGTCGAGCCTGGCGAGCAGATCGTTGAGGGTGGCGCCGAGGCGCTGTATCTCATCCGTACGCGGCGGCAGGTCGAGCCGCCGGTGCAGGTCGGTGGCGGTGATCTCGGCTGCTTGGCCGCGCAGCCGTTCCACCGGCCCCAGGGCACGGCCGGTGATGTGCCATCCGGCGGCGGCGATCAGGGCAGTAAGGACCGGGAGGCCGAAGGCCAGTTCGACAGTGAGCCGGGCGACGTTGTGTTCGACCGGGGCCGCGGCAAGGCCGACGTACACGGTTTCAGGGGCATGGGCCGGCCCCGCCGACACGGCGGCGACGCGGTACGTTCCCTGGCCGCCCAGGGGAATGCCACGAACGGTGTGGACCGATGGCTCGCTTCCCGGGGCGGCCGCGCTCGCGTGGAACAGCGCCGGTTCTCCGGCTACGTTGGCGGACGCCGCGACCACACGGCCCCCGACACCGGCCTCCTCGTCGACACCCTCATCGACTGCCGCGACGCCGCCCGCACCTACGGCCGGGGCGAGAACGCCGTCGTCGCGGTGCACGGCGCGACCTTCCAGGTACGGACCGGCGACCGCATCGCCATCATGGGCCCCTCCGGATCCGGCAAGTCCACGCTGCTGCACCTGATGGCCGGACTGGAACGGCCCACCAGCGGGAAGATCGGCTGGCCCGCCCTCGGCCGCCCCGCCACGGCCCATGACATCGGCGTCGTCTTCCAGTCCCCGAGTCTGATCCCGGCCCTCGACGTGGTGGAGAAAGCGGCACTGCCGCTGGTCCTGTCGGGTACGGCGGAGCCCGAGGCCCGCCGGCGCGCGCTCTCCGCCCTCGACGCGGTCGGTGTCGCGGACCTCGCGGACAAGCTGCCCGAGGAACTCTCGGGCGGCCAGGCGCAGCGGGTGGCGGTGGCCAGGGTGCTCGCGCTGCGCCCGAAAGTGGTCCTCGCCGACGAACCCACCGGACAGCTCGACCGCGCCACCGGCCGCCATGTGATGGACGTCCTGCTCGACACCGCGGCCGAACTGGGCGCCGCGCTCGTGGTGACCACCCACGATCCCACCGTCGGCGAACGCCTCACCGAGCGCTGGCCCATGCACGAGGGGCGGCTGGCCACCACGGCCCCCGCCCCAGCCGCCTCCACACCGCGCGCCGCGCCGCGGGCGCGGCCGAACGCGGCACAAGGGGAGACATCGTGATCATTACCTGGCTGTCCGGGCTCGTCCGGCGCCGCAGTGGCCGGCTCCTCGCCGCCGCGCTCGGCATCTCGCTCGCCGTGGCGCTGGTCGCCGCGCTCGGCTCCTTTCTGACCGCCTCCAAATCCACCATGACCGACCGCGCGGTGCGCTCGGTCGCGGTCGGCTGGCAGGTCCAGGTCCAGCCGGGCGCCAAACCGGCCTCGGTGCTGCACACCGTACGGTCCGCGCCCGGCACACGCACCGCGCTCCCCGTCGGATTCGCGCACAGCACCGGTTTCCACGCCAGGACCGGCGGATCCACTCAGAGCACCGGCCCGGGGGTCGTGCTCGGTCTGCCGCCCGGCTACCGCTCCGCCTTCCCCGGTGAGATCCGGCAGCTCACGGGCAGCGCCTCCGGGGTGCTCATCGCCCAGCAGACCGCGGCCAATCTGCATGTCGCCCCCGGGGACACCGTCACCATCGGCCGCCCGGGAAGCGGACCGGCCCATGTGAAGGTGGCCGGAGTGGTCGACCTGCCCCAGGCCGACTCCCTCTTCCAGAAGGTCGGCGCCCCTCCCCAGTCCCAGCCCACCGCGCCACCCGACAATGTCATCCTGCTGCCCGCCGCACAGTTCACCAGGACCACGGCGCCCATCAAGGCCGCCGACCCGGCCGCGGTCACCACACAGATCCATGTCGCCCGGGACGCCCGGCTGCCCGCGGACCCCGCCGCCGCGTACACCGCGGTGACCGGTGCCGCACACAACACCGAGGCGCGTACCGCCGGTGGCGGGCTGGTCGGCGACAATCTCGGCGCCGCGCTCGACAGCGCACGCCAGGACGCCCTCTACGCCCAGATCCTCTTCCTCTTCCTCGGCGTGCCCGGGGCGGTGCTGGCCGCCCTGCTGACCGCGACGGTGGCCGGAGCCGGAGCCGACCGGCGACGGCGCGAGCAGGCCCTGCTGCGCACCCGGGGGCTCGGCTTCCGTAAGGTCGTCGGTCTCGCGGTGACCGAATCCGCCGCCGTCGGCGTGGTCGGGGGCCTACTGGGCATCGGTATCGCCGCGGGCGTGGGCCGAGCCGCTTTCGGTACGGCGTCCTTCGGCTCCACCGCGGCATCGGCGGCCGGCTGGTTCGCGCTCGCCCTGCTGCTGGGGCTGGTCATCGCCGCGGCGGCCGTCCTGGTGCCCGCGGTGCGCGATCTGCGGCAGGGCACCGTCGCCGAGGCCCGCCGGGTGGTGGGCCGGGCGGGCACACCGCGCTGGATGAAGTTCTACCCGGACCTCATCCTGCTGGCCGTGTCCTACTTCGTCTTCCGCGCATCCAGCTCCAACAACTACTCCCTGGTCCTGGCCCCGGAAGGCGTCCCCACCATCTCCGTGTCGTACTGGGCCTTCCTGGGGCCGGCCCTGCTCTGGCTCGGCTCCGCCCTTCTGCTGTGGCGGCTGGTGACGCTCGCCCTGGCCCACGGGCGGCGTCCGCTCGCCCGGCTGGTCCGGCCACTGACCGGTGCCATGGCCGGAACCACCGCGGCGAGCCTGTCCCGGCAGCGTCGCCCGCTGGCCCGGGCCATTGTGCTGCTCGCGCTGGCCCTGTCCTTCGCCGTGTCCACAGCGGCGTTCAACTCCACCTACCGGCAGCAGGCCGAGGTCGACGCCCGGCTCACCAACGGCGCCGATGTGACGGTGACCCAGTCACCGGGCTCCCGCACCGGACCCAGCGCGGCCAACCCCCTGGCGGCGATCCCGGGGGTGCGCCACGTGGAACCGCTTCAGCACCGGTTCGCCTACGTCGGAGCGGATTTGCAGGACCTGTACGGGGTCCGGCCGTCCACCGTCACCTCCGCCACCTCCCTCCAGAACGCCTACTTCAGTGGTGGCAGCGCCAAGAGCCTGATGTCCAAACTGGCCACCCGGCCGGACTCCCTCCTGGTCAGCGAAGAGACCGTCAAGGACTTCCAACTGGCCCCCGGCGACACGCTCAAGCTGCGGCTGCAAGACGCCCACACCAAGTCGTTCCACACTGTGCCGTTCCACTACGCGTGCGTCGTCAAGGAATTCCCCACCGCACCGCGCGACAGCTTCTTTGTCGCCAACGCCGGCTACATCGCCAAGACCACCGGTAGCGACGCGGTCGGCACCTTCCTGGTGGACACCGGAGGCGGCAACCAGAAGGCTGTCGCCGCGCGGCTGCGCCACCAGCTCGGCACCTCCGCGAAGGTCACCGACATCACCCAGACCCGGTCTCAGGTCGGGTCCAGCCTCACCTCCGTGGACCTGTCCGGGCTCACCCGGATCGAACTCGCCTTCGCGGTCCTTCTGGCAGCCGGCGCGGGCGGCATCGTCCTCGCTCTCGGCCTCGCCGAACGGCGCCGCACCTTCGCCATCGCCACCGTCCTCGGCGCCACCCGGCGGCAGCTCAGGGGACTGGTCTTCAGCGAGGCCGCCACGCTCACCGCGGCGGGCCTGGCCGGAGGCGCGCTCATCGGCTGGGCCCTGACCCAGATGCTCGTCAAGGTACTCACCGGCGTCTTCGATCCACCACCGGAAGCCGTGGCCGTGCCCTGGCCGTATCTGGCCCTGACTCTGGCGGCGGCCCTCGCGGCCATCGTCGGCGCGGCGCTGAGCGGAGTCCGCAGATCCGCCCGGCCGGCCGTGGCTCAGGCTCCTGCGCCCAATCCCGCGATCGGGTTCTTCAGTGTGCCGATCAGCTGGAGGGCGCCCGCCGGGTCCTGGAGGTCTACCATTTCGCGGTTGTTGCGGAGCTGGAGGCGGTTGAGGCAGGAGAGGGCGAAGTCCTCGGCGAACATGTCGTACTGGGCGAATTTGTCCGCGAGGTGGGGGGCCGAGTCCTGGTAGGACAGGACGCAGTCGGCGACCGTCTGCCAGAAGGTGTCTTCCTCCAGGAGGCCCTCGCTGACGAGGATGCCGTTGAGGAAGCGGAGGAAGCAGTCGAAGACGTCCGTGAAGATCGAGAGGAGTTTCTTGTCCTCGGGGACGTCTACGCGGATGCGTTCCACGGTCGGGGGGAGGACCGCGGTGGGGTCCATGACGGCGATCTCCTCGGCGATGTCCTTGAAGATCACGCGCTGGACGGAGCCGTCCTCGATCACCAGGATGACGTTCTCGCCGTGCGGCATGAAGACCAGGTCGTAGGCGTAGAAGCTGTGCAGCACCGGGGTGAGGTAGGCGTCCAGGTAGCGGCGTAGCCACGTGGCGGGGGTGAGGCCGGATTCCTCGATGAGGGCGCTGACGAGGGAGGCGCCGTCGGGGTCGGTGTGGAGGAGGGACGCCATCGTGGCCAGGCGCTGGCCGGGTTCCAGGGACGGGACGGGGCTCTCGCGCCACAGGGCCGCCAGCATCTTGCGGTACGGCGAGCCCTTCGCCGTGGCCGTCTCGTACTGGCGGTGGTGGTAGCCGATGGCGGCTCGTTCTCGGATGATGGAGAAGCCCTTCGACTGGAAGGTCTCGTCCGAGGCGATCAGAGACGCCAGCCAGTCGTTGATGGCCGGCGTCGCCTCCATGTACGTCGCCGACAGGCCCCGCATGAAGCCCATGTTCAGCACCGACAGCGCGGTCTTCACATAGTGCTTGGACGGGTCGCTGGTGTTGAAGAACGTCCGGATCGACTGCTGGGCCAGGTACTCGTCGTCGCCGGGGCCCAGGCACACCAGGTGCTGCCGGGCGACCTCGGCGGCGAAGCTGACCGACAGCTTGTTCCACCACTGCCAGGGGTGCACCGGCAGCAGGTGGTAGTCGGCCGGGTCCAGGCCGAGGTCGGTGAGGGTCCGCGCGAAGCGGGTCCGGGTTTCCTCGCTCAGTTCGGAGTGGACCAGGGCGTCGTAGTCCAGGTCCGTGGAGGACGTGAAGGTGGAGCGGTCGCGGCGGGCGGCGAGCCAGATCAGGTGGACGGGGCTCGCGGTCTCGGGGGCGTACGAGAGGTATTCGTGGATGCCGAAGCCGAGGCGGCCGTTGTTGGCGACGAAGCAGGGGTGGCCCTCGGTCATTCCCGTCTCGATCTCCTGGAAGCCGGATTTGGCCAGCTGGGCGGCGGCCTCCGGCTCGCCGGCCAGTTTGAAGGCCGTCCCGGAGAGGGTGGAGCTGATCTCCTCGAGGTAGACGGGGAGGACGTCCTCGCTCAGGCCGAGCCGCCCGCGCAGCTCGATGAAGAAGTCCAGTGCGTCCAGGGGGAGTTCGGCGCCGGTCCGGTCGTGGCGGGTGATGCTGTCCGCCTCGACCAGCCAGTGGTCCAGGGAGAGGATCTGGGCGGCGAAGCGGTAGGTCACCGCCTCGTCGTCGCTGGTCACGGCGTAGCGGCCGTCGGGGGCGAGCTCGGGGGCGAGCAGGCGCTCGTGGGTGAACTCGGCGAGGGCCTTGCGGATGAGGAGGCGGCCTGCCCGGTCCCACAGGTCGGGGGTGAGGTGGGCGACGGCGTCGCGGGGGCTCATCGGGTCACTCCTTGGGCGTCGCGGGCCGTCCGGGCGGTCCGGTCGGTCTCTTCTTCGGGCCGGGCGGTCCGGTCGGTCTCTTTTTCGGTCCGGTCGGTCTCTTCGGTCCGTGCGGTCCGGGCGGTCCGTGCGTCCCGTGCGGTCCGTGCGGCATCGGCCGCGAGTGCGGTGCGCGCGGCCTCGAACCGCTCGCGGGTGCAGATGCTGAGGTAGGCGTCCTTCTCGGGTTTGGCGATCTGTTCGACGATCTCGAAGCCGACGGCCGCGTTGAGCGCGTGCACCGCGTCGTTGCGCACATCGGGCTCGACGACCACGCGCCGGACGGCCGGGTCGGAGAAGCAGAACTCCATGACGACGGTGATCACGGCGAGGGTGAAGCCGTGCACCGGGGTGTCGGTCGGCGCGCACAGGAAGTGCATGCCGACGTCGCCGGGCCGGGAGGGGTAGAGACCGGCGAGTTCGACCCGCGACGGGTCGTAGCGCTCGGCCAGGAACGCCGGGCGCCCCTCGTGCAGTCCGATGAACGCCTCGTGGTGCGGATGCTCGTGGATCCTGCGGTACTCGGCGGCGACCTCCGTCTCGTCCGCCTCCCGCATCATCCAGTAGGACGCCTTGGGGTGGATCACCCAGCCGTGCAGCAGCGCGGCGTCGGCCGCCGGGTCCAGGTCGAGCAGGGCGAAGGTGCCCAGGTGCGGGTCCTTGTGCTCGAAGATCGGCGGAGGCGTCATGACACGGCTCCGTCCGGTGCGCCGAACTCCTGGAAGGCGATGGACTTCTCCACCGGATAGTGCTCCCGTCCCAGCAGCTCACGGATGATCCACGAGTTGCGGTAGGGGCCCATGCCCAGGTCCGGGGAGGTCAGGCTGTGGGCGTGGGTGGCGCCGTTCTGGAGGAAGATGCCGCGTCCGGTGGTGTCGACGCTGTAGTTGCGGGCGACGTCGAAGCGGCCGTGGCGGTCCCAGCGGATGCGGTCGCGCACCGGGTCCAGGAAGGCGGGCACCTGGTAGCGGTAGCCGGTGGCCAGGACGAGCCCCTGGGTGGTGAGCGAGAAGTCCCGCTGCTGTTCGGTGTGGCGCAGCCCGAGGGTGTACGTGGCGGACCGCTCGTCGTACGCCGCGTCGGTGAGCGCGGTGTTGGTCAGCAGCCGTGTGGGCACCGGGCCGCTCACGCTCTTCTGGTACAGGAGGTCGAAGATGCCGTTGACGAGGTCGGCGTCGATCCCCTTGAACAGGCCCTTCTGCTCGCTCTCCAGCCGGTAGCGGGTGTCCTCGGGGAGCGCGTGGAAGTAGTCCACGTACTCGGGCGAGGTCATCTCCAGGGTGAGTTTGGTGTACTCCAGCGGGAAGAAGCGCGGGGAGCGGGTCACCCAGTTCAGCCGGTAGCCACAGGAGTCGATGTCGGCGAGCAGGTCCTGGTAGATCTCGGCGGCGCTCTGGCCGCTGCCGACGACGGTGATGGACTCCTTGGACTGCAGCGCCTGCTTGTTCTCCAGGTAGTCCGTGTTGTGCAGCAGATCGCCGCCGAGGCCCCGGCACACCTCGGGCAGGTACGGCGGGGTGCCGGTGCCCAGCACCAGATGGCGGGCGCGGTGCGTGGTGGTCTCGCCGCTCGCGGGACGCAGGGCGCGCACCGTGTAGAGGCCGTCGGCCTCGTCGTACTCGACGCTCGTCACCTGGTGGCCGAAGCGGACGGACGGGAGCTTCGCGGCGGCCCAGCGGCAGTAGTCGTTGTACTCGGCGCGCAGCGGATAGAAGATCTCGCGGATGTAGAAGGAGTACAGCCGCCCCGATTCCTTGAGGTAGCTGAGGAAGGAGTACGGGGAGGTGGGGTCGGCCAGGGTCACCAGGTCGGCCATGAACGGGGTCTGGAGGGTGACGCCGTCCAGCAGCATGCCCGGATGCCAGTCGAAGTCGGGCTTGCTCTCCAGGAACAGCCCGTCGAGTTCGTCGATCGGCTCGGTGAGGCAGGCGAGGCCCAGGTTGTAGGGGCCGAGCCCGACCGCGATGAAGTCGTGGGTGTGCGGGGTGGGCACGAGGTTCTCCGGCGGGGTGAAGGGGCTCAACTGGCGCGCGAGTGGCGGGGGCCGCCGAACTCGGGCTCGATCTCGGGCTCGATGTGGAGGGCCAGGTACTGACCGGCGTGTTCGGCCAGCAGGTCGAGGACATACGCGATGTCGCTCAGCGAGGTCTCCGGGTTGAGCAGGGTGAACTTGAGGTGGTGACGGCCGTCGACGACCGTTCCGGCGACGACCGCCGCACCGGAGGCGGCCAGCGCGTCCCGGGCGTGCAGATTGGCGCGGTCGACGAGGTCCGGGTCGCACGGCCCGTCGCACGGCCGGTCACACGGCCCGTCGGACGGCGGTACGTAGCGGAAGACCAGCGTGGACAGCTGGGGCTCGGTGACCACCTCGTAGCGCGGATCGGTGTCCAGCAGGGCCCATGCCTCGGCGGCCCGCTCCACCACCTCGTCGAAGAGTGCCCCGAGGGCGTCCGAGCCCATGATCCGCAGCGTCAGCCAGAGCTTGAGCGCGTCGAAGCGGCGGGTGGTCTGGATGGATTTGTCGACCTGGTTGGGGATGAGCTTCTCGACGCTGCGTTCGGGGTTGAGGTAGTCCGCGTGGTACGTGGCGTGGCTCAGCGTGGCGCGGTCGCGGACCAGGACGGCGCTGGAGCTGACCGGCTGGAAGAAGGACTTGTGGTAGTCCACGGTCACCGAGTCGGCGCGCTCGATGCCGTCCAGCAGGTGGCGGCGGGTCGGGGAGGCCAGCAGTCCACAGCCGTACGCGGCGTCCACGTGCAGCCAGGTGCCGTGCCGGGCGCACAGCTCGGCGATCTCGGGCAGCGGGTCGATGGAGCCGAAGTCGGTGGTGCCCGCGGTGGCCACGACGGCCATGACGATCAGGCCCTCGCGGCGGCAGCGGTCCAGCTCATGGGCGAGGGAGACGGTCCGCATCCGGCGGTCCTGGTCGCAGGGGACCGGGATGACGGCCTCGTAGCCGAGCCCCAGGATGGCGGCGGCCTTCTGGATGGAGAAGTGGCTGACCTGGGAGGTGAGGATGCGCAGCCGGGGCAGGACCGCGGATTTGGCGATCGTCTCGCCGGCGGCGATGGCCTCCTTCTCGACCAGGGTGCACGCCTCGTCGCGGGCGAGCAGCATCGCCTGGAGATTGGACTGGGTGCCGCCGCTGGTGAAGATGCCGTCCGCGGCCTCGCCGAGGCCGATGCGCTCGGCGGTCCAGTCGATCAGCCGGCGCTCGATCAGGGTGCCGCCGGCGCTCTGGTCCCAGGTGTCGAGCGAGGAGTTGACGGCGGAGAGGACGGCCTCGCCCAGCAGTGCGGGGATCACCACCGGGCAGTTGAGGTGGGCCAGGTAGCGCGGGTGGTGGAAGTAGACGGCGTCCTTGAGATAGACGCTCTCCAGCTCCTTGAGCGCGGCATCCGGATCGCCGAGCGGGCGCTCCAGGTCGATTCCGGAGATCTCGGGGGCGAGCTCGGCGGGGGTGATGCCGGTGAAGGGGCGCTCGGCGCGGGCGACGGTGGCGGCCACCAGGCCGACGCCGTCGGTCACGGAGCGCCGATACCGTTCCGCCGTACGGCCGTTGAAGAGGTGGGCCCTGCCATCCGCCGCCCCGGGTATCGGCTCCGGCGACGGGTCCTCAGCGGTCTGCGCGAGGAAACTCACGGTCTGTCCCTTCTGGAAACGAGCATGCGGGCGTGCGGACGGCGCGGCGGGCATGCGGCTGGGTGGGGGAGGGGCGGCCTGCGGCCTGCGGCTTGACGGCTTGACAGCCTGGTGGCCTGACGTCCTGGTAGGCGCGCGGGGGCGCTGGACGCGGCGGGAGGGCGCGCGGGGGCGCTGGAGGTGGCGGCAGGGCGTGCGGGGGCGCGCCGAGCGGTCGGCCGCCTGGCGTCCAGCGGTCGGTCGGCCGCCTGGCGTCCAGCGGTCGGTCGGCCGCCTGGCGTCCAGCGGTCGGTCGGCCGCGGCCCTTCAGATGGATTCGGTTGTGCGCCGCGGTTGTGGATTCAGCTGTGGGGATGGAGAGCGGGTACGGCGACGGGGGTCAGTCGTCGGTCGCGGGGCCGGTGCCCGACACGGCCTCCTCGACGAGCTGCTCCTCACAGGCGCCCAGCCGCCAGTATCCGGTGAAGGTGACGGCCTTACGGTCGAAGCCGCGCTCGCGCACCAGGTGGCGGCGCAGCGCCTTGACCGTTCCCGCCTCGCCCGCGATCCAGGCGTACGGCGTGCCGTGGGGCAGCTCGGTGGCGCCCAGCGCGTTCAGCAGCAGGGCGGAGCGCGGGGTGCCGGGGGGCACGGCGTCCCGGACCAGCCAGGTGATCTCGGCTTTCGCCGCGGTGCGCAGCTCCTGGATGTCCTCGGCGTGCTGGACCTCGAGCCACACCTTGACGGGGAAGTCGGCGGGCAGCCATTCGAGGATGCCCGCGATGGCGGGCAGCGCGGTCTCGTCGCCGGTGATCAGCACCCAGTCGGTCCTGGACGGTGGCCGGAAGTCCACCCCGCCGTTGTCCTCCACGACCGGGCCCAGCAGGGTGACGCGGTCGCCGGCCTCGGCGCGCGCGGCCCAGCGGGCGGCCGGGCCGCTGTCGTGGTGGAGCGCGAAGTCCACGTCGATCTCGTCGGGGTCGCGGCGCTGTTGGCGCACCGTGTACGAGCGCATGATGCCGCGTTCGGCCGGGTCCATCGCCCGCCAGGAGGTGAACCAGCCGTCCCCGGCCTCGACCGGCACCACCGGGGCGGTCTGGCCGGGGTGCGGCAGGAAGAGTTTGAAGCGCTGGTCGCGGCCTCCGCTGGTGAAGCCCTTCAGACAGGCGCCGCCGAAGGTGATCCGCGCCATGGACGGTCCGAGCGAGCGGGTCCGTACGACCCGGGCGTCGAAGAACCGGAACGGGATGGCGGTGGTGGTGGCGGTTTTGATGGCTGCGGTGGTCATGGGAGGGGGGTCTTCCCTTCGCTTGCCGTGGGGAGGCCGGGGGCCAGCCGGTCGACTGGCCGTCAGCTGGCCGTCAGCTGACCTTCTTCGCGTCCTGGATGGCCTTGGTGAGGGATTCGACGAGCGGGGCGGCGCCGGCGTACGAGAAGCGCGGCTCGCTGCTCCAGGGGGTGATCTGACCGGCCTTGACCGCGGCCAGCTTGGACCAGGTCGGCTTGGAGGTCAGGGCCTCGGGCTGGAGGGTCGCGGTGCGGTTGTCGAGGAAGAGCACATCGGCGTCGTACTTGTCGGCGTTCTCCCAGCTGAGGCTCTCGAAGTAGCCGCCCTTGTCGGGCTTTTCGGGGACGACGAAGTCGACGCCGAGCTCGCTGAAGTAGATCAGGTCGGCATTGATCTTCGGGTTGGAGACATAGAAGAGATCGGCGCTGGCGGAGCAGGCCATGACCTTGATCTTGTGCGATTTGACGGTTTTGCGGAGGGTCTCGGCGGCCTTCTCGAACCGCGCCTTGGCGTCGGTGACCTTCTTGGCCTTCGGGTCGGCCCCGAGCGCCTCGGCGAGCGCGGCGTAGCGCTTGATGGGCTCGAGCATGGAGACCCGGCCGGTGGTGATGGTGGCGCTGGGGGCCAGCTGCAGGATCTTCTTCTTGCTGTCGTCCGGGATGTAGAAGAGCGCGCCCGGGTCGTACATGTTGGTGATCAGCAGATCGGGGCTGAGTGAGGCGTACTTCTCGACGTTGAACTGTCCCCAGGTGTTGCCCAGGGAGGTGGCCTGGTCGATGGGGAAGTCGCCCGCCTGGACGTCCGGCTTGCCGTTCTTCAGCGTGGTCGGGCCGAAGACGCCCGTGATCTGCTTCTCGATGCCGAAGTCGTAGAGCGCGGCCGCCGCGGCGATGTAGGCGACGATGTGCCGCGGCGGGCTGTCGAGGCTGATCTTCTTCTTGCGGTCATCGGTGAACGACCAGGAGCCGCCGCCGTTGTCACCGCCGGAGCCCGAACCGCCGTTGTCCCCGCATGCGGTGACCAGGGCTCCGAGTCCAAGGGCGCCGCCCGCGGTGAGCAGTCCGCGGCGGGAGAGGGGGAGTGCTCTGGCCTGGTGCATGAAGGTGCTCTCTCTCGATGCATACGGGGACGTGGTCACGGGACGGCAACCCGAGGACGTAGTTAGGTTAGCCTAACCAACCTACTTGTCCAGTGGGTGGGGTCGTTCCGAACCTCACATCGAGGGGCCCATACGGCCGTTCAGGGCGGATTCACAGGTCCAGCACCAATCGCGGGCCATGGCAGCGTGAGACGCAGATCATCATCGTCTCGCCCGAGGCCCGCTCCTCGTCGGTGAGCACGGAGTCGTGGTGGTCCACCTCCCCCTCGACAACATCCGTCTCACACGTCCCACAGGTGCCCTCTTCGCAGGAGTACAAAACCGGTACCCCGGCCGCCTCGACCGTGCGCAGCACGCTGCGCTCCGGCTCCACGGTGAGCGTCAGCCCGGAGCGGGTGAGCACCAACTCGAAGGCCCGGCCTCCCGATTCACCGCCCGCGTCGTCCGTACGGGGCTGGAACCGCTCGGTGCGCAGGGACCCCTCCGGCCAGCCGCGGCACGCCTCCTCGGCGACCTGGAGCAGCGGCTCGGGGCCGCAGCAGTAGACCAGGGTGCCGGGACCGGCCGGGGCGGTGAGATACGGCACGAGGTCGAGCAGCCCCTCCTCGTCCTGCGGCACCAGGCGCACCTTGTCGCCGTGACGGTCGGCGAGCTCGTCCGCGAAGGCCATCGAGGCGCGGGTGCGCCCGCCGTAGAGCAGCCGCCAGTCGGCGCCCGCGGCCTCGGCGGCTGCCGTCATGGGGAGGAGGGGCGTGATGCCGATGCCGCCCGCGATGAACAGATAACGGGCCGCCGGGCGCAGCGCGAAGTGGTTGCGCGGCCCGCGCACCCGCACCGTGCTGCCCTCGGTGACGGTGTCGTGCACCCGGGCGGAGCCGCCGCGCCCGGCGGGGGCGCGGAGCACCGCGATCCGCCAGGAGGCGCGGTCGGCGGGGTCGCCGCACAGCGAGTACTGCCGGGTCAGCCCCGTGTCGAGGACCAGGTCGATATGGGCGCCGGGCTCCCAGGCGGGGAGGTCACGGCCCGCCGGGTGGCGCAGCGTCAGCGCCACCACGTCCGAGGCCACCTCCTCCCTGCGGGCCACCAGCAGGGTGTCCTCGTACTCGCCGCCGGGGTTCATGAACGGGGCTCCTTCCGGTGGCCGGTGGGCTGGTGTTCAGAGGGACCGGCGGGATGGTGCCCGCTGGGATGGTGCCCACTGGGATGGGCGAGCATCCACTGCCACAGTTCGACCGGGTCCTCCGCGGTGCGCTCGGCGCCGCAGTGGCAGACCCCGTGCAGCACATCGGTGCCGGGCAGCCAGTCGATCCGGTACACCTCCGCCGTGGGCGTGCCGCTCACGGGGACGCCACCACGGGCGCGGTCTTCTCCCCTTCGGCGGCGAGGCGGGCGAGGATGCGGCGCGCGGCCAGTCCGCCGGTGTCGATGTTGATGCTGAGCTCCTGGTAGCCCTCGCGCTCGGTGTCCAGCGCCTTCTGGAGCACGTTCAGTGCCGCCACGTCCTGGAGCACCACGGTCCGGTTGAGGTCGTGGAGGAACGTGGACACCTCCTCGTCGCCCTGCGCGAAGTCCCGTGAGACGGCCCAGAAGTCGTACACATGGCGGTCGGTGGACGGGGTGATGGCGTAGGTGATCTCCACATGGAAGGCGTTCGGATCGGAGCCGTCCGGTTCCGGGAGTACCCCGACCGGGGCGATCCGGCTGTGCAGCAGATACAGACAGGGCGCGTGGTACTCGATGTCCTGCCAGCGGGTGATGCGGCCCTCGATGCCGGTGGAACGGGCGTAGAAGGGCGGGCACTCGGCGTCGTCCATGTGTCGGCTGACCCGGACGACGCCCGCGCCCTCGTCGACCTCCGTGGTGATCGGGGTCTCGGCGACCTCGGGGGTGCCGATGTAGCCGCCGTGCAGATACGTCTCGTGGGAGAGGTCCAGCAGATTGTCCACGAGCAGTCCGTAGTCGGCGTCGATCGGCTCCATGCCGCCCACCGTCGTCCAGCGCGGATCGGCCAGCCAGGGGGCGCGCGGCACCGTGCCGGGGTCGGCGAGCGCCGGGTCCCCGATCCACACCCACACCAGCGAGTCCTGCTCGACCACGGGGTAGGAGCGGACCCGGGCGGTGCGCGGGACGCGCTTCTGGCCCGGTACGAACACACAGGTGCCGCCGGTGTCGTAGGTGAAGCCGTGGTAGCCGCAGACGACCGTGTCACCGTCGAGCCGACCGGCGGTGAGCGGATAGCGGCGGTGCACACAGCGGTCGGCGAGTGCGATGACCTTGTCGTCGGACTCGGCGCGGTAGAAGGCGATGGGCTCGTCGAGGATGGTGCGCCCCAGCAGCTCGCGGCCGATTTCGCGGCCGTAGGCGGCGACGTACCACTGGTTTTTCGCGAAGGCGGTCATGCGTGCCAGCGTGGTGACGCCCGTCACGCACGGGCAACGGCCCTTCCACTGAGTGGAAGGGGCGCGCGGGGGGGGGGGGCCGCGGTGTGGTGGCGCCCCCCGCGCGGGGTCGCGGTTAAAAATACCAGCGGCCAGATCATCGGCATCAACTCCGCGATGTACTCC